>NZ_JAWOUN010000006.1:235404-306460 GCF_033339395.1 Vibrio sp. 397
CAGTACATGATAAATTAGGAATAACTTATCTGGTACTAAAAAATTGAATATCATCAGTTTTGCAAACACCTAGTACCAATAAAAAAGCCCTATTCAAAATCCACCTTGGGGAGAACTTTGAATAGGGCTCTTTGCCTCTATGCTTCATTTTACGGCTGAAGCTACCTTTACCTTTTTTCGCTTTAACGACTCGTGTTTGGAACAGCTGACTGGTAACAACCGCTTTTAACGCGTTGTCTTTGATTTCACCTCTGCCGAAGTCGGTCTCATGTTGTGAGCCACTCGGTTGAGGACTGATTTTACGCTTTGCCATAAATCCTCCTTAATGGTCGAACCAGATTGGACAATAATTATATAAATAAGTCAAATTTATAGATTTAGTTGAATTTTATGCTAAAAAACTTCACATCACCGTCATTTATTTGAAATTTAATCAAAAACATGCTGGTTAAATAGTGACTAAATACAAATATTTGTCCATAAAGCACTAATATATGTTGACTCTTCGTGGAATTAACCTAGACTCAAACACGGCTAGAAAGAAAGTTCTTTGTTTTCACATTTCGTTGGATTACTTGTAACCCGTCGTCCTGTGGTACGCAATAGCAATTTATTTTTCCACGCTATAAGCGCCGTTGAGGCGAAAGATTACATTATTTAGATATTTAGGAAATAGACATGTCTAACACAGCTACTGGCACAGTTAAGTGGTTCAACGAAACTAAAGGCTTCGGTTTCATTCAACAAGAAAACGGTCCTGACGTATTTGCTCACTTCTCTGCAATCACTGGTGACGGCTTCCGTACTCTAGTTGAAGGCCAGAAAGTAGAATTTGTTATCTCTCAAGGCCAAAAAGGCCCTCAAGCAGAGCAAATCAAAGTACTTTAATTCTTAAAGAATTTGATACGATAGCCAGCTTTTAAAGCTGGCTATTTTTTTGCCTAAAACTTATTTTGCCAACAAAACGATATAAATCTATGGCTCTTAAACCAACCATTTACAAATTTCGTATCGCCATTTCCGATATGAATAATGACTATTACGATTCTAAAAATCTAACTATCGCCCTTCACCCTTCTGAAAAGCCGCAACGAATGTTGGCTCGCATTCTAGCTTACTGTTTAAATGCTCAAAGCAATCTAGAGTTTACAAAAGGACTCTCTACGATTGAAGAGCCTGATTTATGGCATGTTGGCGATGATCAAAGCATTACTCACTGGATTGAAATTGGCGAACCAGAACCAGACAGAATTAAGAAAGCTTCTCGCCTCGCAAAGCATGTAAAAGTTTACACTTATAACACCAAAGCGGCTGTCTGGTGGGACAAAATGTCAGGAAAGTTCTCAATGCTTCCCGTCAACGTAGAGAGCTTTGACTATGACGCTATCGACTTGATTTGTCAGCACCTTGACCGAGGTACTAACCTTTCTGTTATGATTACTGGCAGCTCAATTTTTGTTGATATCAATGATCAACATATCGAAGTAACGGTGAAGGAACTAAAAAACCATGACGTCTCTTAGTGAACTGAGTCAAGAGATGGGATTTGAAGAAATCCCCTTTGTTAAAGAACATAAAGCAGCAAAGCGACGTTGGTTAAAAGAACAGTCACAACTATTTACAAAAGTTTGTGAGAACAAACCCTCAACAGCACCTACTCTTCACCTGCTTGGCCTTTTGACCAAATCACATATTGAAGCAAGTGCTAACTACGAGCAAAATGCTCACTCTACCCAGCGTATGCAGCAAGTTCTGACTGACTCCTTGGGTAATGAGCACGCGGATAAGTTTACAAACCAATCTGCTGAAGACCTAATCTTAGTCACCCACCTTTGGTTATACACGCAAGGCTATTTAAATATGGATTTCAGCTTGGCGCACGATCATGCCGAGCAGACTCAAAATACATTGCAGCACGAACTTGTCATGAAACGCATGGACGTTGATGCATTCAGAACCGAACTCATGCAAAGTTTTTATCAAGGTAAAGAAGCCCGTCCGGCTTCAGCAAGTGGCTTTTGGGGTTGGTTTAAACGTCTATTTTCCGCATAAAATACATGGTTTTATCCATTTCAAACAACTGATAGACTCCACGTCCAGTGCAACAAGCATCATGATTGCATTCTTAAAGGACAATTACCCAATGAACATCAAGGGATCATTATGAAGTTTATCCGTTGGATTTTAGGCAAGGTTATCTTATTGCTGAACGCGGTGTTCTCACCTCGTGGTATTAAGCGCACCGCAGAAGAACAGCAACGTATTGATGAAAAAGCGAAACAATACGCACTTTACCAATTTGAAGCCTGCCCTTTTTGTGTAAAGGTCCGCCGTGCAATGAAGCGTCAATCGGTGAACATTGAGCTACGTGATGCAAAAAATAACCCGACTCATCGAGCTGAACTAGAGCAAGGTGGTGGGCGAGTTAAAGTCCCTTGTCTTCGTATCGAAAAAGATGGCGAGACACAGTGGTTATACGAGTCATCTGACATCGTCGCTTACGTTGAAAAAGAATTTGCCTAAGTTCCCCCTATGAACATTGGCGGATGTAAAAGAGGCACCTAACGGTGCCTCTTTTCTATTTTTTCTAGCTAGATGTTGCCGTGCGAGCTTTCCTTATTCAGTCTTCTTGCTCAACTCCGAACTTAAACTCCACTAAGCAAATAACGGGTATGCAAGAACAACACAACGAAGATTACCGCCTAACGTCTGCGTTATTCATCCACGATCAATGTTAGCTCTACGCGCCGATTGCAAGCTTTACCACTCGCTGTCGCATTGCTGCACTTCGGTACATACTCCCCGAAGCCTCTAGAAAACACTCGTTGACGTGGAATACTCGTCGCCAATAGTTGTTTTTCTACTTCACGAGCTCGCTTTTCAGATAGCGTGTCATTGAAGCTTTCAGCTCCCGTGCTATCCGCATGACCATCAATCACGACATCAACATCAGTTCTTCCAGCCAGATAGTGACCAATGTTTCGAATCCAGTCTTGAGATTGAGCAGATAACCGTGCAGAACCCGTTTGAAAATGCACTTGCTCTTTCAAACGTATCATCAGGTGACCACCACTGAGCGTCTCGTGAGGAATGTTATGCCTGCTCAGGAACATTTCCAGAGAGGTCACGTTTTGCGACTTTTTTACTGACGCCCTCGCCGTTTGATATGAACGAGGGGAAGAAGCCACATTGGATGCGCTCGGGTATCCCCATTCTGGGTGTCTCAGCTCAGTGTTTGATTTAGGAGCTGTATCTAAAATGTTCCCACCTGGGACCATATCTTGATCGAGGCTACTGCACCCGGCCAGAATGCCACAAACAATTAAAAACCAATGCTTCATACCATTACCAACGTAGAAAAACTCTTGTTCATTGTGTCGACAAAACACGCCGAATCTTTAGCGCTTTTGTCCACCGATTGGTTTGTCTATGCAGCGTTCATGCCACTGGAGTCAATGCCAAATCATCTCTCAAATAAAAAGCAACACTAAAATACCCTACCCTTACAGCCCATACGTCAGGCTAAGTCTGTTACCAATGGTCTCACTTTATTGTTATTTAATGGTTTTAGTCACTATCGTTAACCGATAAACTAACGCAAATTTCTCATTTAGAGCACTACTATGTTAAAAACCATATCGAAAGGCTTTGCTGTTGTTGTTGCCGTAATGGCTTTGTCGGCATGCGATAGCGGCAAGAGTCAGCCTCAGCAAGGCAAACAATACGAAGTTTTGCCAGTATCCCTTGAAGAATATGATTTAGCTCCCCTGACTGAAGCATTCTCTTTAACTTGTGGCCACTGCCGCTCAATGGAAGAGTTTGTCCCTCAAATTGAATCATTGACCGATCAAAGCGTTGAAAAAGTGCATGTAACGTTCAATGAAAGTGCACAAGTGAGCGCCATCATCTTTTATACTGCCGTAATGCAGCTTGAATCAACACCAGATAAAGCGTTTATGGCAGATCTTTTTACTGCTGTGCAAATGGGTGCCGATGCAACGGCTGAGGAACGCCAAATCGCTGTTGAGAAAGCCTTTGAGTCTCGCAACCTTATCAGCCCTTACCATTTAGATGAAGCACAGCAAAAAGCGCTGTTTGAGTACATCACTAAGGCAGAAGCGATCACCACGCGAGGCCAAATTAACTCCGTTCCAGCCTTTATCGTAAACGGAAAATATCAAGTAATTACTGGTGGTCATGACAGCGTTGAAGCCATGGCAGAAACCATCAACTTTTTGCTAAAACAACCTAAATAGACAAGGAGATTACGTGTCTAAATTTTTGTTTCCTCTTATTATTTTTATTTTGGCGGGCTTTTTCATTTACCGTACTTGGACAAACCATAAAGTAGCAGATGAAAACTTTGCCAAAGGCCAAGCATTCTTACTAGAAAATGCGAAAAAAGAAGGCGTCATCACAACAGAAAGTGGCCTTCAATACATGGTTCTTGAAAAAGGCGAAGGTGAGGTTCACCCAACGGCAACAAGTAAAGTAAAAGTACACTACCACGGCACCTTGATTGATGGCACGGTATTCGATAGCTCTGTTAATCGTGGTGAGCCGATTTCATTTGGTCTTAACCAAGTCATTAAAGGCTGGCAAGAAGGTCTACAATACATGGTAGAAGGTGAGAAAATCCGCCTTTTCGTACCAAGCACGCTTGGCTATGGTAAGAGTGGCTCTGGCCCAATTCCACCAGCAAGTGTTTTGATCTTTGATGTTGAACTGCTAGAAATTCAATAAATCTAGAAAGCTTTGTCTTAAAGCCAAAGTATCAAAACCAAAAACGCCGCGAACCACGCGGCGTTTTCTGTTTTAAGAAAGGTTAAAAACCAATATAGTGATCCGAAAGCAATGCAATGAACAACGCCAAAAGATGATAGATAGAGAATTTAAACGTCTCCATCGCGGTATTTGGCTCTGGTGCATATTTTAGCTTCCATGCATGGTACATAAAGCCAGCATTGAGGAGTAGCGAGGCAAAAAGATACACCACGCCGACCATACCAACCAAAACCGGTAGGACACAAACCAAAGTCAATAGCACCGTATACAACAGAATAGAAGTTTTGGTGTACTCAATGCCGTGTGTCACTGGCAGCATGGGAATATCTACCTTGCGGTAATCCTCGACACGATGAATAGCCAGAGCCCAAAAATGTGGTGGCGTCCAGATAAAAATGATCATCACGAGCAGCCAAGCATTCGCATGTAATTGCCCTGTTACAGCAGTCCAACCGAGAAGAGGCGGCATCGCACCGGCAATCCCTGCAATGACGATATTTTGGGGCGTAGCACGTTTGAGGTACATTGTGTATACCATCGCATAGCCGAGCAAACTCATCAAAGTCAACCATGCCGTCAGCGGGTTGACCATCGCATATAGAAGTACAAACCCTAAGACACCTAAAACTGTAGCGAAGGCTATCACCGATGATGGCTTAGTCTCACCCGATGGCAATGGTCGTTTGTGTGTGCGTGCCATTTTCGCATCAATTCGGCGGTCAATTAGATGATTAAACGCTGCCGCAGACCCGGCCATCAGACCAATCCCCGTTAGGCCAACTACCGCCTGAAACCAGGGGAAATCATCAACTGGGGCTAAGCTCATCCCTACTACTGCCGTCACCAACATTAACGCCACCACTTTAGGTTTCGTTAACTTCAAATAAACGGAACTTAGTCGCTTTCGCCCATTTAACGACAGCGCGATTTCTTTACTCATAGCGAACTCCTTTCGCGGTGTAATTCCAAGCCGTTTTACCCTGCCACAAGTAAAACTGGCTAACACAAACGAGACTCAACATAACAGCGGCACCAAGGTTGTGCGCCACCGCGACATAAATAGGAAGTTGAAATACTACGTTGCTTACACCCAGCATAATTTGGCACACCAGCGTGAATAACAACCACCCTCCGATTCTCTGTGAATGATGAGAATCTTGCCTCATAAGCCCAATACTATAAGCCAATACCACGGTGGCGGTAACAATAGCGCCTATACGATGAGTGACGTGTATAGTCATTCTTGCCGGATACTCCAAAACACCAAATTCATAATTCTCGAATCCAGTTTGCCAGAAAGAAAACGCTTCTTTCCATGAGAGATGGCTCATCCAGTCTCCCTCACAAATCGGCAGTGTGGTACACATCAGCGCGGCATAATTTGACGAAGTCCATCCTCCAAGGAGCACTTGCACCAAAACAACCAGAAAAACCAACAATGAAAAGCCTCTCAGAGAGCTAGAAGATGGAGAGAAATAGAGATTGTTTTGCGCTTTTAATTGGCAGTAAAAAATCGCCTGTAACGCCAATAAAACAAAACCACCGAGCAAGTGAAGCATCACGATGACGGGCATTAATTTAAGAGTAACTGTCCACATTCCCAAAAGTGCCTGCCCAATCACCAATACGCTTAGCAACATCGGAATGGTTGAATTTACACGCTCAGACCTTACTGATATTGCAGCGATCGCAAAAATGACTAAACCTAACGTTCCTGCAAAATAGCGATGAATCATCTCAAGCCATGCTTTCTCATGCTCTACTGCCCGCTCGGGGAAGTTCAGGTTAGCACGTATGACGTCTTCTTCTTGATGCGGCACAGAAAAGTGCCCATAACAACCAGGCCAGTCCGGGCAACCTAACCCTGCATCTGAAAGGCGAGTATATGCCCCTAACATGATCACCACGAGAGTTAGCAGCAAACTGAATCTAACCAACTGAATTAATTTCATATGCACTTCCTCTAACCGACTCGTGACAGTTTTAAGAGCTTGCGTAAGTCCGCCAACATACCTTTATTCAATAGGACTAAGTCCTCATTTGGTTTCGGCGAGTAAGACATCACCAGCTGCCCAAGAGGATCAACGATCAACATTTGCCCAGGTTTCACTTTTGCGGTAACCAATTCATTCATTTGCATCGCTAACATCGATACTTCCATGGGATCTGAATGCTCAGTCTGCCAAACGACTGGCACTACTCGCTCTTGATACTTACCTAAAGCAACATGGCTTTGCTGAAGCAGGTAAAGCTGCTGTTTACACTGCTCAGTGCATTCGTTAGGCAATACATAAGCGAGTTGCCAACCATGGTCTTTGAGAGGTGACTCTTGACCAAGCTGCTCTAACGTCGTGTATGGTTCGACTAACTCGCCTCTATTGGTCACTCCGCTTTGATACCACCCTTGTGTAAGAATGACTTTTGCAATGACAGCGGGAAGCGCGAACGTACAAACCAGCGCAATCAACATTAGTCGTCCTTTGGTTACTTTAGATGTCATGCTTCACCTCCATGTGACGCAACTTTTTTTGCCAACGAACAAAAACAATTACAGTCAGTAATAAGAAAACACCTGCCATCGAAAACCATTGAATCGAATAGCCAAAATGTTTGGCACTATTGAGTGGCAATGGATTCCAAGGAAAGTCATAGGGCCAACGAGTTAAATTGTCTGGCTGCAAGACTGCGGGCATAAGTTCAATATTCAGTAGCTGATTCAATTGCGCGATGTTTAGGTTTTGCACGCGAATAACATCGCCAACTTCCGGCATTAACTCTGAACTCAGTGGATTAGTAGATTTTCGGTACAGGCGTCCTGTGATGAAAGTCGAATTATCGAGTTTGGTGACCGTTGGTAACACTGAGCGTTCTGCTCTTCCCTCGACAAAACCAAGCTCCAATAACGCATAGGTACTAGGCTCATCGCTCGTCAATACAATCTGAAATGCTAAATATCCCACACTGCCTTGATGCGTTTGGTTGTCTAACAAAATTACGGGAAACGCCTGAGGAACAACATTAACTTCCACTTTTTTCCCGAGGATACTTTCCTCTCGCCAGTCGTTGTCTTCAAGAACGACGCTTAGTGCTTGGTACGCACTATCCGCACGCGCGAGAATGGCTTGTTCCAATGCTTGTTTTTCCTGCCCTCTCTCAAACTGCCAAAAACCCAGTTTGACCAAAAGAGAAAACACAACCACAGTTAAACCAACTGCAACCCAAAACCGTTTCGATAGCCATAATTGTCTTGATAACAACAATGATGAAACCGGAGGTGCCATGTCCACCGTATTTCTATTCAAACTGACGCTTGTCCTTTTGCTGCTTTTCATTATCTTCAACCTCGCAAAAGCGCTTATCGAAATGGTTCGTGAAGACCCAGATAATCCTGAAAAAAGAGACAAACCCATGAGTCATTACTTAGGCCGTCGAGTCATGTTCTCCGCTTTGGTGGTCGTCCTTTTGCTTATTGCGCTCAGCTCGGGTTGGCTAGCACCAAACCCTCGCCCTTATTAGTCGAACCAAGAGTTCACACTGCGCCTAAAGTACGTAAACAAACACAAACAGACATAACCAAACCACATCCACGAAATGCCAATACCAGCTGCCCGCTTGAAAGGCAAAATGGTTCTTTGGCGAAAAGTGATCTTTAGCGATTCTGAACAGCAGCACGATCAAAAAGATAGTCCCAAGACAAACGTGTAAACCGTGGAACCCCGTCAACATGAAGAACGTGTTACCGTAAATACCGGACTGCAACGTGAGCCCTATGTCTTGATAAGCATGAACATACTCAACCGCTTGGTAATATAGGAAAAAGCCAGCAAGTACGATGGTTATCTCTAACCAAACAATCAGTGCCGTTCTTTTGTCTTGTTCAAGGCTTATATGCGCCATATGTAGTGTAATAGACGACAATAGCAGCAAGATAGTATTGGTAAGGGGTATGCCCTGCCACGGCATAGCTTGTGTTGTTTCTCCTCCCGGCGTCAGTGTGAGTGGCCACATCGCTTCGAAGGTTGGCCACAGGACTTCGTTGGTCATGAAGTTATTATCTGCCCCACCTAACCAAGGCACAGAAATCATTCTGGCGTAGAACAAGGCACCAAAAAAGGCACCAAAAAACATCACTTCAGAAAAGATAAACCAGCTCATTCCTTGGCGAAAAGAACGAGTAATTTGCGAGCTGTATTTTCCACTCAGTGATTCAGTAATCACATTACTAAACCAACCAGCCAACATGTAAAGCAAGAACAAGAAGCCCACCGCTAGCACAATGCCACCAATGGTTCCCACTGCACCGTCACTTTGTGTCCCCTGGACGGTCATGCCTGCGCCAACAGCAACCAAAAACAGAGCAAATGCACCGATGATCGGCCAGCTACTTTGAGCGGGAACATAATATGTTCCTGGCTTGTTACTCATAATTTCTCTCCTTACTGACCAACCTTGGTCTGTATCTCTCTCCCTGAGTGGCTAGGAGCCTGTAGGAGGGGGTAGTTTATAGAGTGTGTAAGACAGCGTTAACGTGTGTATAGACTCCGGCAAGTCCGGTTCGATATAAAAAATCAACGGCATTTGAGCTTGCTGTTTACCATCCAGAGGCTGCTGGTTAAAACAAAAACACTCAATCTTATTGAAGTAAGCAGCTCCAGTCCCGGGAGAAACAGAAGGAACGGCTTGCCCCACCAACTTCTGCCCGCTTTCATTAAATGCAAGGTATTCGGTTTGTACGACTTCACCTGGGTGAACATCCATCGAAATCACTTTGGGTCTAAACTCCCAAGGCATATCTGGGCTGACATGCGCCATAAATTCTACGCGAACAGTTCGGCTCATGTCCGGTTGCATACCTGTCGGTTGAATGGCGGCTACTTCACTTGTCTTTCCATTGATTCCCAGTGCGTCGCACATCACGTCATAAAGTGGGACCAGTGCATAGCCGAAGCCAAACATTAACAGGGTCGCCAAAAGCAACTTCACTGTGAGCTTCTTGTTTGATGGATTCGATTTCATGTCACTCACCCCACTCTTTGCTAGTCAATCTTAGGCGGTGTAGTAAACGTATGATGCGGCGCAGGGCTTGGCACTGTCCACTCTAAGCCTTCCGCACGTTCCCACGGTTTTGCAGAAGCCTTCTCCCCGCCACGAATACACTTGATCACCAACCATAAGAAGATCAGTTGTGACAACCCAAATGCAAACCCACCAATTGATACTATTTGATTAACATCAGCAAACTGAATGGCGTAATCCGGTATGCGCCTTGGCATGCCTGCTAAGCCTAGGAAGTGCATTGGGAAAAACAGGACATTGACGGAAATAATTGAGCACCAGAAATGCCATAAACTCAGCTTGTGGTCGTACATATTGCCCGTCCACTTAGGTAGCCAGTAGTATGCCGCTGCCATGATCGAGAATACGGCACCAGATACCAACACATAATGGAAATGGGCAACTACGAAGTAAGTGTCATGATATTGGAAGTCCGCCGGCACAATCGCCAACATCAGTCCCGAGAAGCCACCAATGGTAAACAGCACAATAAAGGCAATGGCAAACAACATTGGCGTTTCAAATGTCAGAGCTCCACGCCACATGGTGGCAACCCAGTTAAAGACTTTAACCCCCGTTGGTACCGCAATCAGCATAGTGCAATACATGAAGAAGAGCTCAGCAAAAACTGGCATCCCCGTGGTAAACATGTGGTGCGCCCACACAAGGAAAGATAACAATGCAATGCTGCACGTCGCGTAAACCA
This sequence comes from Vibrio sp. 397, assembly GCF_033339395.1. NCBI lineage: Bacteria > Pseudomonadati > Pseudomonadota > Gammaproteobacteria > Vibrionales > Vibrionaceae > Vibrio > Vibrio sp. 397. The sequence continues at coordinate 245,951 of NZ_JAWOUN010000006.1, forward strand.
TCGAATGATAACCAAACAGCTTCTTACCACTGAAAGCAGGCAGAATGGCGGAGATGATTCCAAACGACGGTAAAATCATGATGTACACTTCTGGGTGACCAAAGAACCAAAAGATGTGTTGGAACATTACCGGGTCACCACCACCAGCTGCGTCAAAGAAGCTAGTCCCGAAATATTTGTCAGTAAGAATCATGGTCACCGCACCTGCTAGTACCGGCATAACCGCGATCAACAAGAAAGCGGTGATTAGCCAAGTCCAAACAAACATTGGTAACTTGAACCAAGTCATTCCCGGAGCTCGCATATTTACGATCGTCACGATAACGTTGATCGCGCCCATAATGGAGCTGATACCCATGATATGAACAGAGAATACAAACAGCGCAGTGCTATCCGGGCCATAAGTCGTGGACAGCGGAGCATAAAACGTCCAACCAAAATCAGGACCGCCGCCAGGTAAAAACAACGAGCTCAACAAAATAAGAAATGCAAAAGGTAAGATCCAAAAGCTCAAGTTGTTCATGCGCGGCAGCGCCATATCTGGAGCGCCGATCATCATCGGAATCATCCAGTTAGCAAGACCAGTAAATGCTGGCATCACCGCACCAAATACCATCACTAAACCGTGTACCGTGGTCATTTGATTAAAAAACTGCGGATCGACTAGCTGTAGCCCTGGCTGGAACAGTTCGGCACGAATGATCATTGCCATCGCACCACCTGTTAGAAACATCGCAAAGCTAAACCAAAGGTAGAGGGTGCCTATGTCTTTATGGCTTGTAGAATACAACCAACGAGTGATGCCCTGGGGTGCATGATGCTCGTGACCATCATCGATCGCAATGGTACTGTTCGCACTGGCTTCTGCTGGCGCAGACTTCACTGCCTTATCTATTGGCTTACTCATATTTCCTCCTTAGCACTGTCTTGTGCCTTAAAGGCATTCACATCGGATGCTTGCACTGTATCGCCAGTATCGTTGCCCCATGCATTTCGTTGATATGTGATAACCGCGCCAATTTCTTTGTCACTTAACTGATTAGAAAAAGCCTGCATTGCGGTGCCTGGGCGACCGTTGACAATAATATCTATGTGCTCTGTAACGTCTCCGGTTGCAATAGGACTGCCTTTAATCGCTGGAAATGCACCCAGAATCCCCTCACCATTTGCCTGATGACACACAGCGCAACGCGCCGTGTATATCGATTCGCCTTGCGACATCAATTCATCCATAGATAAGTCTTGAGAGAGCGCTTCTTGTGCCGCCGCTTTTTGAAGTGCGAGTTCTTGCTTCTTACTCGCTAGCCATTCATCGAACTTCTCTTCTTCCATCGCATGCACCACCACCGGCATAAATCCGTGTGCACGACCACATAGCTCCGCACATTGGCCGCGATATACGCCTGGCTCATCAATTCTTGTCCATGCTTCATTAATAAAACCTGGAATGGTGTCTTTCTTGACGGCAAAGTCCGGTACCCACCAAGAGTGAATGACATCATCAGAAGTCATCAAAAAACGCACTTTACGATTCACAGGCAACACCAAAGGGTTGTCTACTTCCAGTAAGTAATGTGCGCCTTTAGCTTCGATTCCATCAATTTGTTTTTGGCTGGTGGCAAGCAAACTAAAAAACTCAACATCTTCGCCAAAATAGCTGTAATGCCATTTCCATTGCGAGCCTGTGATCTTGACCGTGATATCCGATTGGCTTGTGTCTTCCATTGCTACTAGAGTTTTTGTTGCGGGAATCGCCATAGCGACAAGAATGATGATGGGTATGACCGTCCAAATAATTTCCACTTTTGTACTTTCATGGAAATGTGCGGCAACTGCTCCTTTTGACTTGCGATGACGGAAGATGGAATAGAACATCACACCAAAAACAATCAAAGCAATTACACAGCAGATATAGAAAATCAGCATATGTAATTCATACACTTGCCCACTTATCTCTGTGACCCCTTTTGTCATGTTGTAGTCATTTTCCTTTGACCAACCAAAAGAGGGAAATGTGATTAAAATCACATTCAGTGATAAGGCTAGAGTAGTCGTTAATCTTTTCAAAAGATCTCTCCTCTGCTCAGCCGCTACGCCTACGCGAGCTTCCTTGCGTCCCGATGCAAATATCGAACAACTTTACTAAAAATCACAAAAACTACGATTTCGACACGGTTTGTTATATTTATGTTAAAAGGCTAGTTATAGTTCCAAGGTTCTTCAAGAAATTAAATATGATTAAATTTTGTTCGGATAAGAAAAATTAATTCGGTTTATCGATTGCTCTCTTTGAAATGTAATTGAGAACCATTTACATTGATTTAAAAGAAAACATTGAGATACTTACCAAACGAAGTGTCCAAGAAAGTAGGCTCCCCCTACTAAGGAATGACTGATATGACAGCACTAATTACGCAATGGCTAGAACGAGACCCTGATCCTAAGACTCGTGAAGAGCTACAACACCTCGTCGATACGAACAATGAACAAGAACTTACTGATCGCTTTGGCTCACGCCTTGCCTTTGGTACTGCAGGCTTACGTGGCAAAGTGGGCGCAGGTCCAAACCGAATGAACCGCTTGGTGATTCAAGAGACCGCCACTGGTTTAGGGAACTATTTGCTTGAGCAAGTCAAAGATGCCGCGAGTCGTGGTGTCGTTATTGGCTACGACGGTCGTCCCGATTCAAAACAATTCGCGCATGATACCGCATCCGTACTGACGGCCCTTGGTATCAAGGTTTACCTAACGTATGACGTTGCAGCAACCCCAATTGTCGCGTTTGGTGTCCGTACATTGAATGCAGCGGCCGCTGTTGTTGTTACTGCCAGTCACAATCCACCAGAATACAATGGCTTTAAAGTATATTGGGAGAATGGCGCACAGATTATTCCTCCACACGACTCTGGAATCGCAGCGAAAATTGATGACGCAACAACGAAGCCATTACCTTTAATGTCTCTCGATGATGCAAAACAGCACGGTTTGTTAGTTTGGTTGGAAGACGACTACTACCAAACTTACCGTAAGACAATGAATGAAAACGCGCTGCTTACTCCTGACAACAATACCGATATATCTATTGCTTACACCGCAATGCATGGCGTTGGCGCGAATATGGCGGAAACGCTACTTGCCGACGCAGGCTTCCAAAAAGTGGCAAGTGTTAAGGAACAGCGCGAACCTGACGGAAGCTTCCCAACCGTCAACTTCCCAAACCCTGAAGAAGCCGGTGCAATGGATATGGTGATGGCATTAGGTAAGTCCGTAGATGCAGATATCGCTTGCGCTAACGATCCAGATGCAGACCGTTTTGCCTTGGCAGTTAAACGCCCAGATGGCGAGTATCAAATGCTAACAGGTGATCAGGTGGGCTCACTGTTTGGCGATTACTTGCTGGAACAGCAACCTAACGCTTTGGTTGGCAACACCATCGTATCCTCAAGAATGCTGAGCAGCATCGCTAAGGCGCATGGCGCACAATACTATCAAACATTAACTGGCTTTAAATGGCTTACTAATGTTGCCATGGAACAAGAGACAGAAACCAACCCATTCTTGTTTGCTTATGAGGAAGCGCTCGGTTATACCGTGGGTAACAAGGTGTGGGATAAAGATGGTTTATCTGCAATCGTCGCGTTTTCACAGCTAACAGGCAAGCTTAAAGCGCAAGGCAAAACACTGTGGGATAAACTGGAAGAGCTGTACCGCGAGCACGGTTTCTACTTCAACGCACAACGCAGCATCGCTCTCGACCCGAACTCTCCACCAATCGGCGACAAACTCCGAGCCAATCCACCAACAGAGATTGCTGGTAAAAAAGTTGCAGTAACCGAAGATCTTAAAACATCGGTTCGCATGTTTGACGACGGCTCTGAAGAATCCATTGACTTACCAGCAAGTGACGTATTGATTTATCACCTAGAAGATCAATCTCGCGTGATTGTTCGTCCTTCTGGTACTGAGCCAAAACTAAAATGTTACTACGAAGTCATCAACCTCTTCCCTGCGGATATGAGCTATGAACAAGCACAGCAAGCAGCAGAAGCGAAGATGAACGAACTTATCGACGCGCACCAGCAAAGTTTGTAAGTCAAAGAGAAACATAGATATTTGATACAACAAGAGGCGCAAATTCGCGCCTCTTTTTTGATTTTCACTAGAACAAGTCAAGCTAACCCGTGCTTTCCCTAGCCTACAATTTCCTTTTGTAGAAAGTACTTGTGGATGCCCTCTGCAGGATAGCCTGAGTACTGCCCCACTTTCTCAAAACCCAATTTGAGATAGAACTCAAGAGCTTGAAAGCTGTAGGTATCCAAATAAACATGGGTAACCCCATGAGGCTTTACTTTTTGTTCTAGCATCGACATTAATTGACTACCGAGACCAGAGGTTCGACTTTCAGCGTCTACCCACAAAAACTCAACAAACACCGTATTTTTAAACATTTCGCCAGTCAAGCCACCCATGATCTTGCCATTCTCATCTTTTGCGAAACAGCCTATAGCATGCACTTCCCCTTCAGGTAAATGCAGTCGGTTATAAGATCGAATACCTTCACGAACAAAATCAAGGTCTGTTTGATCTGGATTTAAACAAAATTCAAGCTTCATATACCCTCTCCTTAGGAAACACCAATATCCTAAAACAAAAAGCCAGCAATTGCTGGCTTTCTGATGGAATATGATAACTTTACAAGGCGAAACTACTCAGCATCCACAACGCCAGAATAACAAACACTAACCCCATTAGTTTATGTTGATACGTGCGGAATTTTTCGTTCTTGAGCAGCCCTTTGCCCAATGTGCCTGCTAACCCAACAAGTAATAAATTGAATGACAAGCCAAGAACGTTCAACAATAACCCTAGCGCTAGCATCTGCTCACCAGAAGATGCCGTGATATTGCTTGAGACAAACTGCGGCAAAAACATCACAAAAAAGACCAAGGCTTTAGGGTTGAGCAAATTACTCATCAAAGCACGTTGATAATAAGTTGATGCCATTTTGTTTTGACCATCAAGCTCTGGAGCCGAAGATGCCTCAGCTCGTAAGCAGTCCCAACCCATTTTTAACAAGTAAGCGCCACCTAGTAGATGAAGGACTTTAAGGGCTATTGGGCTCATGGCAATCAGGGTAGATACACCCATTGCTGCAAGCAAAGTAAGAATAACACCAGACGTCGCATTGCCTAAGCTAGCAAAAAGACCGACCTTCTTACCGTAACTCATACTAGAACTCGCTATCAGCAACATATCGGGCCCTGGTAACAGCAACAAAGCCACTACTGCGGTGAGATAAACAGGAAGTACAGATAAATCAATCATGATGGAACCGCTTTTCTACAACAAGGCGGCGAATGTTATACCAACAAAATAACATCATCCAGCCCAAAATAGCCAAGATAAATCAAAAAATAAAAATCATAGTTTGCCCAGCTGAAAAATAGCAATCAATTCGCCTGTTTATCAAAATCGAATAGCAATTTTGTACAAAAATAAGCACGATGGATCCGTTACACTTCTAAAATGATTTTCTTGAGCAGACCGGATAAAGATGAAAGAAAAGAATAAGGAAATCGCTACCTTCAAGATAGCTCAAGAGCTCGGTGGTTTAGAACTTCTCGATGCAAAGTATGAGAAGCAGAATTTTTCACGCCATAGCCACGAAGGTTACACTATTGGTGTCATCGAAAAAGGGGCACAACAATTTTTTAGGACGGGCGGGAATCATATCGCGCCACAGGACAGCATCATCCTTGTTAATGCAGATGAAGTACACAACGGGCATTCAGCCTCGGAAGGCGGCTGGGAATACAAAGCAATGTACCCCGTACCTCAGCAGTTTCAAACTTTAGGACAAGAGCTTGGTTCACCAAATGTAGCTCTGCCCTATTTCCCTCAACCTGTGGTTTACGATCCTGAGCTGGCTAGTCAGTTACGATTGGTATTTGAAACACTAGAAAAATCAGACAACCGTTTATTGAGAGAAACTTTGGTTTACGGCACGTTGATCAAGCTAGCCAGTAAACACAGCACTCATCGGGCACCACTGAAAGAATCAACCAGAGCTCAAAGACAAGTGCAGCTAGTCAGAGAATTTTTGGAAGACTTTCCACAAACGGACGTCTCACTAGAAGAACTCGCCAAACTGTCTGGATTAAGCCCTTTTCATCTGCTGAGAGAGTTTCAAAAGCAATTTGGCTTTCCGCCTCATGCCTATCAAATTCAGCAACGTTTACGTATGGCGAAGAAGCTACTAAAAATGGGACAAAAAATTTCAGACGTGGCACAAGAATGCGGCTTCCATGATCAAAGCCATCTGCATCGACACTTTAAAAAAGCCATGGGCGTCACTCCCGGCCAATACGTCCGTCACAGCTAAAGCAGCAATATTGTACAAGGCGTTATGCGACTACCGAGCTATCTTGGTAATCTGATTTAGGAATAAATAAGAAGAAACTATGGACCACACTTTGCCGTTACAAAAAGAATCAAAAGCCACGCTATTTTGGCAAGGTACACTTGCGATGATGCCTCTGAGTATCGCAGTGCTCCCTTGGGGCTTACTCGCAGGCTCATTCGCAATTGATACTGGGCTTCACCCTTTGGAAGGACAAGCACTATCCGCCATTTTGTTCGCAGGTTCTGCACAGCTCGTCGCGATGGGAATGATTAAAACGGGAGCAGGTCTAGTGACCATGTTACTGACAACGTTTTTTATCACCTCTCGACACTTCCTCTACAGTGTATCGATGCGCAGTAAAATTTCACAGCTCCCTCTAAAATGGCGATTATCACTCGGCTTCTTACTTACTGACGAGCTGTTTGCGATTGTAGGCCACCATTCCGATAAACAATTTAATCGCTGGTATGCACTTGGGGCTGGTCTGAGTTTTTACCTGTTTTGGAATGTCGCGACATTGACGGGCATTATTGCGGGAAGTCTAATCCCTGAACTGAACGAAATGGGTTTGGAATTTGCTGTGGCCGCAACTTTTATCGCAATTGTAGTTCCGACTATTAAAAATGCAGCGGTGCTCGCGAGTGTTCTTGTGGCTTTGGTGAGCTCGGTTGCCCTAACCTATTATCAAATTGAGGGAAGTTTGATGATTTCGAGCATTTTAGCCATGCTTACTGGTTACTTTGTGGAACAAGTAAAGGAGAAACGCTAATGATCATGTTGGCTATTTTACTGATGACGGTACTTGTTTTCACCAGCCGCTACTTATTTTTAGAACCCAAGCTGCCATTGCGATTAGGGACGCGCACTCAAAAAGTACTCAATTACGCTAGCCCCGCAGTACTGACTGCGATCTGGGCACCTATCGTTTTCATTCCCGATGGGGAGCTCAGCGTCAATGTGCAAAACCCATTTTTACTGGCTGCCGTACTGGCTGCTTTAATCGCGTATTTTACTAAAAATGTTCTTTTAACGACGGTTATCAGTATGGTGGTATTTCTCGTTCTGCGAATTTGGCTTTAATCCGCCAACCACTCAATCTCCAACAAGGTGACATCGCCACACTTTAATCGACCAAGGAAGATGTCACCTTCATGTACCTCACCAACACCCTTTGGTGTACCAGTCATCACTACATCGCCATCTTGAAGTGTTGTGTAACTGGTTAATTCATCCAGGATAGTTAGCGGCGGATAGAGCATTTGGTTAACGTGACCTTTTTGTACACGAACACAGTTGATCAAGAGCTCAAGGTTAAGATCATTGATATCAACGTTATCCAAAGAGACAAACCGACTAAACACAGCAGAGCCATCAAATGCCTTAGCACGTTCCCACGGCAACCCCTGATTTTTAAGCGAGGATTGCAAACCACGCTTGGTCAGATCCAATCCCAAACCAACCGCTGAATAACGTCCATCCTTGATCAAAAAGCAGATTTCAGCCTCATAATGAAGGGGCTCTTGATGGAATGAACGCAGAGTTGTTGATACGGAAGTTGCGGGTTTATTAAATACCACCATTTGCTCAGGCATTGCATTATTAAGCTCATGAATATGTTCAACGTAATTTCGTCCAACACAAAGCACTTTACCCACTTCTACTTTCTTTTCTTCAACTTGAATAACACTCATCATTCTTCCCTGCAAAACAAAAATCCCATCATAATCTAACCTATTGACTTAACGACACTAAATAGCAACCTCTAGTGTAAAAAATAAGACATTCACCCCGTTTTGAGTTTTGTATCATCTAATTGAAACAGCAAAGTATTTGTAAAACAAATAGACAAAAAAGCCAGCACGAGGCTGGCTTTAGATCAATGAGCTGAATAATAGTTCTCGCTAAATCCTATTATAGGTAGTAACGAGCACCTAACGCCCATTTGTCATCAGTTTCACGACCATTGTCGTCATTTAGGTCAAACTGGTAACCCGCGTAACCAACAAATTTAGGCGTGAAGTTGTATTCTGCTTGTAGTGCCATTTCTTCACGAGCAGTTTCTGTTTTAGAGCTCTTAAACTCTTTACCTTCCACCATCTCATAGTTAACACTCAAGTTTAGGCTGTTTGCTAGAGCGTATGCGATGATCGCTTCGTACGCATCACTTTCTTCTAAACGGTCGCCTTTTGCACTGAAGTTCATGTTTTCGTTTGAACCATAAACCGCAGCAAGGAATAGGCCTTGGCCGTACGCACCGTAAGATGCTGATACAACGTGTGATTCCGCCGTGTGCTTACCTGCATATGCAGGGTGCTGGAAATCGCCGCCATTGTAAGAGTAACCGATTTTAGCGCCCATGACTGAGTAAGAAAGCGCAGCTTGCACACGGTCATCGTATTTAGCACCGCCAGTTATAACTCCAGCATCGTTGCGCGTGTAATCATCGTTTGCACCCTGCCAACCAAGACCAAAGTTGATCACACCCGCTTCACCCAGCTCGATGGCATTACGGTAAGAAAGCATTTTATCCGCACGGCCAGTGCCAAGGTTTCCATGATCGTCATAGATGAAGTCGTTGGCAAACGCGATTGGCATATCTGCAATACCTGCGACATCGTAGTAAGGTGACCATTGCGTACCACCTACTGCACGACCATAAACCTCATGCGTTATACCTAAGTAACCTAGACGAGTTTTAAACGACTCTTCACCACCGTCTAAGTAGTTTAGCGCCCATTCACCACGTGCGTCTGCGGTGAAGCCATTACCCAAATCCTGTGTCGCAGAGATATTGATACGAGGAGAGTTAGTACCCACATCCGTGTCACCTTGCTCTGATCCATTTAAATTAACAGAAACGTGGCCGCCCATCGAAAATGTTGTGCCATCGTTATTATATAGTTCCACTGCAACTGCTTGAGTACCGAAGGTTGCTGCCGCGATTGCCGCTGCTAATAATTTTTTATTCATTTCTAAATCCATTACTTATTAGTTGGTTAGTCAGTTTTAGACCCGGCTTTGGTTCACTTTCGTAAAAACGAAATGATGAACAAAGAGAGGAATACAAAGGCTATCCGAGGCATCGTTTCCACCAGATTAGTTTTACCTTTGTGTAACAACTGCCGACACTTTATTTGATTAGTTCCTGACAACCGAGTGAAAAGATCTCAGACAAAACCTAAAAAGCAATCGTTTACTTAGCCTTCAAAAAATCGAGAAATAAAAACCTTACAATAAGAAATGCTTTAGAGAGAGTTAGCTCACAAATAGCTGATGATTCGCTATTTTTAGGCCAAACTTCCCTGCCAAATTGAAATGTTTACTTACATTTAGGGTCAAGAAACAATTCAGGAACTTTTTGAAAAAAACACAGTCTTCAACGGAGAGGAAAAAACCTCAAAAAAGATAAACCTTTCTTTTTATAAGTGGTATGAGAAGGGACACTTATTCTCGCCAGCAATAAAAGTGCAATCAAATCATAACTTAACAGAAATCTATCTTTCATTTTCAGCCTTTACCTTAGCGTCATCAACACATCGGGCAAGAAAGCCCATCGATTACAACTAGGGTAATAAGAAAATGAAAAAGGCAGCACTAACTACTGCAATTCTTACAGCATTGGTATCAGCACCATCATTCGCAGCAACTGTATACAAAAACGACGGTACTGAATTAAAAGTTGGCGGCCGCGTTGAGTTTCGTGGTGACTTCATCGGTTCAGACGGTGCTGAAGTTGAAGGTTCTATGGAAGATAAAAGCCGTGCTCGTCTTAACCTAAAAGGTAAAACAGACATCGGCAACGGCCTTTCTGCTTTCGGTGTTTACGAAGCCGAACAAAAAACGGGCAAGAGTGAATTCAAAAACCGCTACATGTATGCAGGCGTCGACTCTGATATCGGTGCTTTCTCTGTAGGTCGTCAAGACATGGCTGCAGTCATCATCTCTGACATGACGGATATCACTGAATTCTCTGGTGTTCAGCAAGTTATTGATTCGTCTTCTGATAAGCAAGACAGCGTTTTCGCATACCGTGGGGCGTTTGATGCACTACAACTTCAAGCAACCTACCAAGCAAACTCTAGCGATAACGAAGATAAATACGGCATCTCTGGAATGTACTCACTACCAATGGGCCTAGACCTCGGTCTTGCATATTCTGGTGGCGACGTAAATAAAGACAACTCTGAAGACCAAATTCTAGGTGGTATCGCCTACTCGATGGATAACCTATACCTAGCAGGTACTTACTCTCAAGGTTCATTGACGGACGCTGAAGACTTTACGGCTTACGAGTTAGTAGCAAGCTACAAAGTAGCGAGCAAAGTGACCCTTGCTGCGCTATACACAGCTCAAGAGAATGATCAAGACAACGGTCCAAAATACGACACCGTTGAAGGGATCGAGCTCGTTGGTTACTACAAACTAAACAGTAACTTCCGTACTTACCTGTCTTACTACATCAACCAACTCGATGAAAAGAAGGATGTAGTAGATGGTAAAGTGAAAGTGGTTCAAGGTGAAGACACACTACGCCTAGGCGTACGTTACGATTTCTAATTCACTCTTGTCCTAAGAGCGAGTCCACTTGGCCAGCACCTTTGCTGGCCATTTTTTATGTACCCCAACACAACTCGATAAGTTTTCACACTATCCAAGCATCGCTCAGCAATGAAAAACGACCGTAACGACGCCTACTTCTGCCCTCTTTTAATGCGATTGATCACTAAGTTAGTGCATTTCATCTAATCGACAACATAGAAAAACCAAAAAACCATTTAAAATCAAATATATAAAAGTTGGCACGTGTTCTGCAATATTATTTATGCAAATGCATGGCAGCGTTTGTGCTTCTCGTTCTTTGTACCTGTTATAACAGGCACGTCCTTTGAATTGGTAATGTCGCCTCCCTCTGGGAGGCATTTTTTTATTGGCGCGAAAAACAATAGGACGTATGATCCCGCCACCTCTATCAAACTGGAATTTTTCAATTGAATCATCATCCTGTTCAAGGTGCGTCCTGGATGCTAACAGCTGGCTTGGCATTCGCCATAGTGAACAGCTTCGCCCAAATTGCTAGCATCAACTTTGGTGTCTCCTCTACCACATTTGCGTTATTCCAATATGCAATCGCCTTATTTGTTATTCTGCCCTACCTACGTACACTTGGGATTAGACGTTCTTTAAGAACCCAACACTTTGGCTGGCATGCATTCCGCATTTTTCTCTCTGTTATCGGGATTCAACTTTGGTTATGGGCTCTCGCTTACCCAGTTCCAATTTGGCAAGGTATTGCACTTCTCATGACCTCCCCGTTATTTGCCACAGTTGGTTCTGGCTTGTTACTCAAAGAGAAAGTAGGTACTGCACGCTGGCTCGCTACATTGACGGGGTTTGTTGGTGCCATGATTATTCTTGAGCCTTGGGCAGACTCATTTACATGGGCGACCCTGCTCCCTGTTGGCGCCGCATTTTTCTGGGCAGCGTATTCATTAATGGTTAAAAAAATGTCGGTAAACGATCCGCCTTCAACCATGGTTGTCTATTTATTACTGCTGATAACGCCATTTAATATCTTGTTAGCGATACCGACGTTTACTATGCCAGATACGTGGACGATATGGGGTGTGCTTTTAGCCGCAGGTGCACTTACAGCACTCGCTCAATGGGCTATCGTTAAAGCATATGCAGTAGCAGACGCCTCATTTGTGCAACCATTTGATCACGCCAAACTGCCTTTGAATGTTGTTGCTGGTTGGTTGGTGTTTGGTTGGGTGCCTCCTGGTCGTTTATGGTTAGGTGCTGCGATTATTATTGCATCTATTGCGTTTATTACGCATTGGGAAGCGAAAAAGACAAAGTTAGTTGAAAGAAAAATCTAATTTAAAAGTTCTATATTTTCAGGAAAGGAAATGAGGAACCCATATGAGTCAACCAATCAAAATTACACTGTATCGCTGGGCTGGTAGTTGGGGCCCATTCAAAGTCAATATTCCTTGTGGTGAATGTACATTAACCAAAGATATTTTAAAGGATACTTTTGAAAACGAACTAGCCGATGTGCCCGTTGAACTTGAAGTAAAAGATTGGTTATCGCACTGGTGGGAACCATTAAAAGCGGGGGCTTGGCATGCACCCATTCTTCTTGTCGAAGGGAAAGTTATCAGCCAAGGAGAAGCATTGAATCGGGGTGTGCTTGTACAGTCTGTTATTGCTGAGTGGGTAAAACGCGATGAGCTAAAAGGCAACATTGTTTATGGTAAAGCAACTTGCCCTTACTGTGTCAAAGCCAAACAATTACTTGACGAGGCTGGTGTTCAGTATGAGTACCGTGATGTAGTTAAAGACAGCGCCGCCTTATACCGCATGATTCCTGAAGTAAAAGCCATCATTGGCGAAAAAACACCGGTAACAGTGCCGCAAATCTGGTTAGATGGAAAATATATTGGAGGCGCTGACAATTTAGAAAAGTGGTTATCAGCAAAGGGGCTAGATAAAGTGCCTAATAATGTTGTGGAGATACCAAGCCAATCCGCGTAATTCTAGATTTAAATGTCATCAGCCTTTGAGTAGCGTTTGCCAATGTTGTGCAATATGTTGGCTACTTACTAACAACAAAACAGAGAAAAGCAAAAAGCCCTGATTTTTCAATCAGGGCTTTTTAAATTATTTCGCCAGTTTTTTAATAACACGAGCAAAAACAGAAGCTTTTTTCTTCTTCGCTTTACCGTAAAGCGCTTTGTGCATCGCGTCTTTTGCAATCATCTGGCCAATATAAGCACCACCAAGTTCGTTACCCATGACCTTCTCCTGAATGTATTGACTTAACTATGTTGTAATTTTACACCACAATTAGATAAAAACAAGACTCCAGTCACATTTATTTTGTAATTAACTTTCAGTTTAGTTTTCGTGGATTTTTTGAAATGAGCGTCTATCGCTTAGGTTGTTGGTATGTTTTACCCGCTGCGACGTACGTATCTTTCTGTTTGATTTCAAAGAATGTTTCAAAGAACCACGCAGCAAACTTGATCAAGTGATCGCCTTCATTCATGACGTGCTCTACGTATTCTTGCTCTTCTCCGGACTCATCTTCTTGAGTGGTAATATGGTAAATACGTTTCTCACCATCAACTTCTGCAAGGCCAAACTGACCCGTTAGGGATTGCGCCGCTTGTGCAACTTCTTCTTCCTCACACGCCTTCAAGATTTCAAGTGCCTTTGGCATGCTTTCTTGCTGAGTAATTTCTTTTACCAGTGTTTCAAATTCGTTTTGTTGCATTCTTTCACCTAACGATTAGAGATCGGATAGCCATTGGGCAGAAATGTATTCCAAGCTTGAGAGAAGTATCAAGGTTCGCCCTCTTCCTTTCAAACCAAGTCATTCAGTATACACAACAGGCCAGACTTAATTTAGCTGCGCATTTTAGAAAGCCGACCTTCTGGTTGCAAGTATATTCAGATGGAAGTTTCTGCTTGAACCGTCCCTTCTGGCACTTTACGAAATTGGCTTAGTACAAGAACAAAGCAAGAAAGTAACGCAATAAACAAATAAAACACCCCAAGCTGCTGCTGATTCGTAACCCATGAGTCTACTAAGTACCCACCAAACAAACCTGCTAAACACATTTGAATAGAACCAGATAGCGCAGAAACCGCGCCTGCCTGTTGCTTATGTGGGGAAAGTAGCAAACTGATCGATACCGGGAATGACATTCCTTGAGCAAAACTTAAACACGTGAATGCCGTCAGCAATGAAAATACACTGAAGGGGGTAACCAACAACATGAAGCCTGCAACAGCAACAATCGCGAAACTCATCAGCAAGATTTGCTGAGCTTTGTAACGAGCATTGATCAAGTTCAGCACTAAGCTACCCGTCAGCAAACCAACTGATGGTATGATCATCAAAGAGCCGTAATCTGCCGCCGTTAATCCTAACTCTTGTTGCATTAAAAATGGATACAAGGAGAGAGTAACCAGAGCCGATAAATAACTAAGCCAGTTGTAGCTCGCACTACCAATCACTTGTGTATTCGTTAACAGACGCAAATAGTTCGCGCTTACTTCGCCTACTTTAAATTTTCTCTTCGGATAAGGCAGCGTTTCTGGCAGCACCAATAAACCAAGTGTAAAAATTGCCATTAAGTAAATCAGTACAAACACGAAGACAGCATGCCAACTCAGGTGAAAAGCAATCCAGCCACCAAACAGCGGAGCAATAATTGGCATCACTGAAGCAGTGACTGAAATATAAGATAGCGCTTTGGTTAATTGCATACCGTCATAACTATCACGCAGTACTGACCGACCAAGTACCGAAGCGCTGCCCGCTCCTAGGCCTTGCAGTAACCGTCCCGCTTCAAGGGCAACAATGTTGTCCGAAAACGCGATGCAAATAACCGTACCAACTAGATATACACTTTGCCCCAGAATAAACACCGGCCGACGACCAATCGCATCAGACAATGGGCCGTAAAAAAGCTGAGAGATACCGAAGCCAACGAGAAATAGCGTGACGAGATTCTGAATCGAATGTTGCGGCAAATTCAAGTCATGACCAATCAACGGCAAAGAAGGAAGATAAATACTAACGCCAACTTGGCCTGTGGCAATGATCATCATCGCTAATAACAATGGTGTTTTACGCAAACGTTCCTCCTACTTTGTGACAGATTGATGGCAAACAGTGTATATTTGATACTCAAAGATGATAATCAGCTAAGTTGGAAAGGAATTAATTCCCAAGGAGATACAATGGACTGGATTCAAAGCGTGAAGAGTTATATTCGTGTGGTCGAAGAAGGTAGCTTTAATGCAGCAGCGCGGAAACTCAATACCACCAGCTCAGCTATCAGTAAGCGAGTTCAATGGCTAGAAGATAAAATTGGCGTTCAACTACTCAAACGTACGACCCGCTCAATTAGCCAAACTGAAGCTGGTGCGCTGTTTTATCAACGAGCAAAAAGTCAGCTTGATTCATGGCAATCGGTATTAGATGAAACTCGCTCAGTCAACCAATCACCAGCGGGGTTATTGAAAATTGGCGCGACACTGGCGGTTGGTTCTAAGTTTTTGGTGCATTACCTAGATGATTTTCTTGATAAATATCCAGACATCACACTTCAATTAACAACAACGCTACCAGGCCAATTGCCAGAGCTAAGCTTAGACCTGTTTATTAGCCGGGAATTAGAGCAACTGAACTCTCTAAGTTTCAAAGCTACTGCACTTTTCGAACATAAAGCCCAGTTTTACGCCGCGCCTAGTTACCTAAAGAAATATGGCACACCACAATGCGTTGAGGATCTGACAGAGCATAATGTCCTGATTTGGGGAGAAAAACCCTCACGAGAAATCAAAACAAATCGAGGCAAACGTATCAGCTTGTCCGGTAACTTTGCCACGACCAACCCAGAAGCGCTGTTTCATGGTGCCAAAAGAGGCATGGGTATTTTGATGACGAACAACGTCATGATCAAAGATGATCTCAAATCCGGCGCGTTAGTCCCTATCCTGCCCGATATCACAGCGGATAAAGCCACTGTATATGCCTACTATCCAAAGCTGGATTATCAGCATACCCGGACTAAGCTATTCCTCGATTATCTCAAATCACGATTAGAAGAGGAGAAGCGCGCCTAGCTTAGCGTTTTTATCGCTATACCTTTAAAAGGTTCAAGCATAAAAACATGAAAATAATGATTTGTTCGTTCACAAAATTTGAAAAATCTGCCTTAGTAACCGATAGTTTATTTGATGCATATCAAATAATAATTCGTCGTGTCTTACACGATATGTTAATAACAACGCTAGGTGAAATGCTCGATGGGTCAGGTACAAATCAGTTTCCACAAAATTGATGAGATATTGAAGCTAAACGGCACGGCTCAGCTAAACCGAGTCACGTTAGATATTCATCAACACTTGCAGAGCCATTGCACTTGCGTTGTAGAAGTTGCGCATCTTCAGCATTCGGCTCATACCATTTCCTTCGCCAGCAATGGAAAAATTACAGACAACCTAAGCTACCACCTTTCAGGCACCCCCTGTGAAAAAGTGGCGAAAGACATTGGCGAACATATTTTCTATCAAGACCAGGTATACAAGCGTTTTCCTGAAGATCAGATGTTTCAAGAAGATGGCATTCAAGCTTACATTGGCCTGCCATTGAAGACACAAAATGGCGAAGTTCTGGGAATTTTACTGTCTACCTTTACCCGAAGCATCCACGCGAAAGAAGCGCAAGATATCCTCGACTTCCACCGATTTTATGCCAATGTCATTATTCATAGCTTACGTGAAAAGTGGGTCAGTGAACGTTCAGATAAGCTTCTTAATCAGCTTAGCTATGAGGTATCGCATGATAACCTAACTGGACTGCTCAACCGTAGCTGTTTAGCTGATACCTTGGAGACATTAACGCAGCAAGCGACTCGTCCATTCAGTTTGGCGTATCTTGATATCGATAATTTCAAATCGATCAATGATATCAACGGAAACTATATCGGCGACCAAATCATTAAGTTCACAGCTAACGCCATTCAACAGAGCTTGTCGTCGCCAAACAATGCGTTCCGTGTTGCAGGAGATGAATTCGCCTTCATCACGTACGACGAAGTTCCTGTCGCCGTGTGTCAGGAAGTACTCGACAAAATTGAAAGCGGCTACAGCGACAAATCTAACCGGATTTCTTTCACCGTTAGTATTGGTATTGCACGTGCCCCAGTACATATGTTGAACAGCGATGAGCTGATTTTGAATGCCAGTCTCGCTCTCAAAGATTGTAAAAAACACCGCGATACACGGATTCAGCATTACGACACACACCTTAGTGCGTTATACCACCGTAGGACGCAGCTTATTGAGGCAATGCGAATCCAGCTAAGTACTGATATACAAGACAGCGATGAGTTGTATGTAGTGGTTCAACCGATCGTCGATATCACGAGCGACCGCTGGAATTACTTTGAAATTTTGACTCGTTGGAATAGCAATATCTATGGAAATATCTCTCCAGCGGAGTTCATTGAAGCTGCCGAACAATCAGGCCTGATTATCGAGTTAGGTGAACGGATTATTGAACTCGCGTGTATCGCAAAGCAAGAACTCGAAGCGAACCTAGGCTATAAAGTCAAACTCTCCATCAATTGCTCAGCGTATGAGCTGGTTGATTCCAACCGTTATATTAATCACTTAACCAACATGGTTGAAAAGTATCAGCACGAAGCAAAAGACTTTGTTATAGAGCTCACCGAGACCGTCTTACTCTCACAAAGTGGCCGTGAACAGATGGTACTTAACTCGTTGCGATACTTGGGTTTTAAAGTCGCACTGGATGATTTTGGTACGGGATACTCAAGCTTGAACTATATACACAATTATCCGATTGATAGCATCAAAATCGATGCTACCTTTGTGCAGAACATGCTCTCAAATACAACCTCTGAACAAGTAGTGTTTTTGATAGCGCAATTGGCAGAGCTGCTCGATGTGGATTTGATTGCCGAAGGAGTAGAAGACGATAGAGCACTACAAAAGTTAATTGAAATGGGCTGCCACTACATCCAAGGTTATTTTTACTCTCGTCCACACAGTGTTGAAGAAATCGTACACCTGATAAATGAACGTGAAGTGCGGAGTGCCTAACGTACTGAACAGACTGCTGTCATAGAATTCAAATCTAGTTAATGCACAAAGTAAAAGAGACCAAGCTATGCTTAGTCTCTTTTTGTTTTTTGAGCGAAGTACTTTATTACAGCACTGCTTTCTCTTTATCGCGTAATAGTCTATCCATTTCATCTCTGTTCGCGACAAAAGTAGCCATCTCTTTCTTAGGAACAGAACTCGCCATTGGGATATTTGCTCGCATAGCGTTAACTGGACGGCCGTATTCAATCAACTCATAGTGAAGGTGTGGCCCAGTCACTCGACCTGTTTTACCAGAAAGACCGATACGCTGGCCTCGAGAAACCTTTTGCCCTTTCTTCACCAAAATCTTACTTAGGTGTAAGTAACGGGTTTTGTATTTGCTGCCGTGCTCAACAACCACGTAGTTACCCGCATAAGGGTGTTTACGAGTCATGATCACTGTACCATCACCAGTAGAAACGACTGGTGTACCGGTTGGTACAGCAAAGTCAGTGCCGTTGTGCGGCGCAACACGCCCCGTTACTGGATGTAAACGATTAGGATTAAAGCCAGAACTGATACGCCAACGGCTACTTACAGGGTAACGCTGGAATGCGCGCTGTAAGCTTTCACCTTTGGCATTGTAGAATTGACCATCAGTATGAAGGTAAGCGGTGATCTCGCGGCCGCGATTATAAATCTTAATCGCCTCAATTTCGTTCTTACCTGTTGGTACACCATTGATGCTTTGTGAGCGACGAACAACTTCAAATCGATCACCTGCACGAAGATCACGTCCAAAGTTAAGTTGTTCTTTGAGTAAGCTTACGACTTGACTCACTTCCGCCGACGTTAAACCTAAACGACTCGCAGAAGAAGAAAAACTGCCTTGAATAACGCCAACTAAAGGTTCTTGGCTCCACACGCCAGGAATGGAAATATCAGTAAAGTCATAGCTACCATCACTATTCAGCTTGTAGACCACTTTATCTGCAATAGAAAATTGCAGTTCCATTTTCGCTAACTCGCCTGTCGCATCATCACGCCAGAAACGGAGCGTATTGCCCGGCTTAAGTGTATCAAGTGCCAAGTAGTTCAAATCCGTTTCCATTACTTTCATTAACGAGCTGTAACCGAAACCGAGCTGACTAAAAATAGTGCTTAGGTTGTCACCTGCTTGGATTTGATATTCGAAGTTCGGGGGAGTGACAACTTCGGCAGTTGTCGCATCAAGAATTTTTTCAACGACCTGAGATTCAGGTAGGTTCAATGCGATGGTTTTGGTTAAAGATGACTCTTTGAGAGAGTGAGAAACACCAATCGCAACTAAAACTGGCAAGGAGTATAACAGCAGCGCTCTACGACTTGTCAGATTCGGCAACCGTCTTGTAATTTCATTTGTAGACACGGGAATTACTATCTCCTTTCAAACAAGGCTCATAGCTTATGCATTCCCGAATAAGAAATCACTAGGAAATTTCGAGATCTAGCGCAGAAAATACTGAATTTTTACAGAACTCAAAAAAAATTCATCACTGTTGCATATGTAAGTTATTCCCTACACGCTGTAATGTGGATGAATTGAATTGATTTGGCTTGTCTGCCATTGCTTGATCGTCACCGTGCGCTAAATATGAAAGCGTGATAGTTGTATCACTTTTCCATTCGAGCTGAGTAAATTTCACGCGGTCACCAACAAAAATACTGTCTAAAAGTACAACTCGGCTCGGCACGGGGTCAAACTTGAACAAGCCAACATAGTTAAACGAACCGCTACCTTGTGTCGTTACAATCATCGATGCAACAACCCATGAAACACCTTCAATCTCACGCTGGCTAATCGACGCAGTTGGAACAAGTACCTGACCTTTCGTCGCACCTGCATCATAGTCACCTATCAAATAGCCGTTTTCTTTATCCCACTCATCAAGAAAAGTGACCGCACCCTGCTCGGGGACTTGGATCGTCCAAGGATTACGTGCAGTGATACCAAGCGTCTCTTGCACAATAACGTTCGTTTCTACTTCTGTTTGAGGAAACTTAGCCATGATCTCGTCATCAGACAAACTAAAACGATAAACACCCGCGATCACAACCACAACCAATAAAACGATTGGAATAAGTAGAATAAGTGGTATCGGCAGGATTTTTTTGTGAGTCATGAAGAGTTCCTTGTTTCAAGGTATAAACGAAAAGCGAGTATACCATTGTATACCCAAATGATTTCACCTCTTCAAGTGTTTCAAAATTAAACTAAACTGATTGTATCCAAATAGTTTCAAGTCCAGAGCTCATAACGAGCCAGTGACATAAGCTCTGTGCTCTAGGTCTATTGGTGTATTGGGACAAATAGGTAATCACGATGACAAAAACCATTCATACATGCGAGTGCGCCTGCGGTTTAGTTGAGATCCGTTGTAAGGGAGAGCCCACCCACACGTCTGTCTGCCATTGCTTCGAATGCCAAAAACGAACTGGCAGTGTTTTTGGGGTACAAGCTCGCTTTGAAAAAGAGCACGTCACTTTAAACGGTGAATTCACTAGCTATACCCGAATTGGCGATGATGGCAGTGAGGTTCAGTATGACTTTTGTCCATCCTGCGGCACGACAATGAGGTTGTTCGTTTCTGCATACCCAGAAATCATGATCATTCCCGTCGGTCTATTTACTGATAAAGAGTTCCACCAACCTACGGTTTCAGTCTATGAACAAATGAAACACGGGTGGGTGAGTTTCGAATGCACAACGGAACACATCTGCTAGCGGGCAATCCACGTTCACGTATTTACTTTGGCTCGGACAAACGCCCTATAAGTGAGATTTTTTTGAGAATGATCAATCGAGTTTTACTGTAAAGGGTTTCGTAACTCGGTGTGAGCGTTATAATCGGCTCCTAATATTTGGTGGGGGTTTATTGTGATTTCCAGACTTCCTCGTTGGGTGGAATATGGCGCGTTTCTACTAGCTCTTCTCGCGGGCTGCGTCAACGCCGTTGGTCTTCTCGGCTTTCAACACCAAGCGATAACTCATCTTTCGGGAACCGTAACTCAGCTAGGGAACAGCTTGCTAACAGGTGTGGATAGCTCCATTCACCTGCTCTTCATCGTATTTAGCTTTTTGATTGGCGCTGCCTTTAGCGGCTTTTTTATTGAAAGCAGTGCGTTAAAACTAGGGCGAAGATATGGTGTTGCACTGTGCATAGAAGGGAGCTTGCTCTTACTCAGCTTGGGCTTTTTGGTGCAAGGGGATTTGTACGGCCAATATCTAGCATCAGCAGCATGTGGATTACAAAACGCAATGATCACCACGTTTAGCGGCGCAGTAGTCAGAACCACACATATGACCGGAATCATCACCGATCTAGGGATTATGATTGGAGAGAGCTTGAGAGGTCGTCAATTTGACCGACGTAAAGCAAAATTATTCCTATTCATTTTCTTTGGCTTTTTGTTTGGCGGCGTCGCGGGAGCGGCTCTATTTACGGTATATGGTTTATATACGCTGGTTTTCCCAGCAATATTGGCTTTTTCTACAGCTCTGATTTACTGGAGTTACCTATACATACTTAGCCGTCAACAAAAAGCATAAAATTTCGATCCGATTGAAGCGACATGCTTCAATCGGATTTGGCTCAATAAGTTCACACTGCAACGGTACAAGAAACGCTGAACGGTATTTTGACACCACTAAAAACCTTAGAATAGATAAGGCTAACTGAATTTCTGGCAAAGAAGTTAGTTAGATCAAAATCACATTTGTTTACCATTTTATTATTCCAGTCACAATGCGCCCCATAATTCACTGCGCAACTCGCCTCTCGTGCTACAATTTTCTAACACAAGCAACATATTCGCATACACTTAGACGTTATTTGACCAATTACCCGACAAATCGGCTGAATAACTAGATGCATTTAATGAATAGTATTGCAATGGATGCAGTTTGCGGGTACCCTCCGCAAAACTGTGATTAAATACGGATGTTTAGTGAATATTTATGTCATGGAAATGGCAAGTATTGACTAGTAGTAACACGAGACAACTATGCATAACACCACTAATGCTACTGAAGCTCCTAAGGGCAACTTTTGGATGTTTTTCATCCCTTCCCTAATTGGTCTTCTACTCTTTATGGCTCCGATCTCTTACGATGGCGGCCTAACCATTCCCGTTGCCGTGATGGCAAAAGTCATCCCAGCGGTGTTAGGCGATACCTTGATTGCTATCGTCACCAGTATCATCGCTTTCATGGCCGTTGCTTCTGTTCTTTGCAAAATTTTTAAGCCAGCTGCAATTTTACGTAATGGTTTTTTAAACGGTCTCTTCAACCCATCTCCACTTTGGCTCGTTGTTCGTTTAATCGGCGGCGCTGCCGTGTTAATGACGTTCTTCCAAGTGGGTCCAAAAGCAATTTGGGAAGAGAACACTGGCGGGCTTGTTCTTACTGGTCTTCTACCTACTCTGTTTGCCGTTTTCATTTTCGCGGGTTTACTGCTTCCGCTTCTTTTGAACTTCGGTCTTCTGGAGCTATTTGGTGCGTTACTCAGTAAAATAATGCGTCCGGTATTCAACCTACCTGGCCGCAGTGCAATTGACTGTATGGCATCTTGGTTAGGCGACGGAAGTGTTGGTATCTTGCTAACCAGCAAGCAATACGAAAATAAGTTCTATACTCAGCGTGAAGCGGCTGTTGTCGGGACCACTTTCTCAGCAGTATCGATCACGTTTAGCCTAGTTGTTATCGCTCAGGTAAAACTAGAGCACTTATTTTTGCCTTTCTACGGCGCTATCTGTCTAGCTGGTATCGTAGCTGCGATTATCATTCCTCGCCTGCCTCCGCTTAGTCTGAAGAAAGATCGCTACATTGACGGCAGCAACCCAGATAAAGACGCAGATGCAGTGCCAGAAGGCCACACCACATTCTCTTGGGGTATGGATCTAGCTCTTAAGCGTGCTGGTCAAGTCACATCGGTTCAGTCTGTATTTAAAGAAGGCGTACACAACGCAGTCGACATGGTATTTGGCGTATTACCTGTAGTGATGGGTCTTGGTACCGTTGCATTGGTGATTGCAGAATACACGCCTGTATTTGCAATTCTGGGTCAACCGTTTATCCCATACCTAGAGCTACTGCAAGTCCCTGAAGCTGTTGCAGCATCACAGACAATCGTTGTTGGCTTTGCGGATATGTTTATTCCAGCAATTTTAGCGGCCTCAATCGATAACGAAATGACACGTTTTGTTATTGCGGCAATGTCAGTAACTCAGCTTATCTACATGTCGGAAGTAGGTGCCCTACTGTTAGGCAGCAAAATTCCAGTAAACATTGTAGAGCTCTTCGTAATCTTCATTTTACGTACGCTAATCACGTTACCTGTGATTGCTGGCGTTGCTCATCTTATTTTCTAAAATCGAGACGTCAATTAACAAAGGCTCCGCATCGTCGGGGCCTTTTTTATACCTAAAACTCCGTCCACATTAGGCTTTTAGTAAAAAGCTCATAATTTACAAAGACAAAACTTCAACAAAACACCTTTCAGCACCAACAAAATTTTCATCACCTCACCTGTAAAGCCAGTTGATGCCACTGTTTGTTAAGCAATTCTTTTCATTATGACGATTTCATTAATTGAGCTCGCAAACATGATCACACTCACAAGTTTTAACGTAAATTGTCGGTTTGTTTAAATTTAGTTAAAAAAGACGACAAATGAGTTCATGTTTTTGACAAAGATGTCGATAAAAATATAACCAAACACAATAGGTTTCTCTTTATGCCCAATTCGCTCGGTTTAAAAGAGGCGAAAGCAAAGTGGAACCAACCGGGAGAATCAGAGGAAAGCTCATGAAATTCAGACATAAGGTTGTCACAGCCTCTTCATTTTTGCTGCTAATTACCGTGTCGTTATTGTCGACACAACAAGTTATGACCATCCGCTCCCAAACTCAGGAGCAAATCGACTCAAGTGTCAACGAGATATTGACCAGTGTTGGTAACACTGTGCACTCAGAAATGAATGCAAAGAAGGATCTCGCTCGCTCCATTACTGAAGTGATTGAGCTTGATCCCAGTTCACATAGCTATGTTCAAAACATACTTGAAAGACCGACGCCAAAAAGCAGCTTCCTTGCCATCGGTTTTGGTTATGAAAGTAATGGCTTTGTGATTGAAAATGACGACGGCTGGGATGCGGGTCCAGACTACGACCCACGTCAGCGTCCTTGGTTTATTGCAGCTAAGAGCAAAGGCGATTTGGTCGTAACCGATCCGTACGTCGATGCGTCTTCGAAAAACGTTATCATCTCTGTTGGTACGCCAGTAAAAGAAAATGGCCAGTTTTTAGCCGGTATGTTTTATGACCTCGAATTAACTACCCTTTCTGATCTGGTCAACCAAGTGAATCTGTTTGATGCTGGTTACTTATTTCTGATCACCGCTGATGGCACAACCATTGCTCACCCTCAAAGTAAGTATAACGGCGAGAAGGTCGGTAGCTACCTCCCGCAAATCGAACTTACGCAATCAGCACAACATGTTGAGATTGATGGCAACCGCTACATGGTTAACCTGACTCACATTCCTGGCGAGAACTGGTACGTAGGTTCGGTGATCGATGAAGCTGTTGCCTATTCCGCCGTAGGAGAGCTTCGTAACAACGCTATTATTTATTCAATCATTGCCGTGATTGCATCTATTATCGCCCTAACTCTGTTGATTCGCACTCTCATGCGTCCTTTGGACACGCTAAACAATGCGATTAAAGATGTAGCATCAGGGAAAGGCGACCTTACACAACGCCTCGAAACAGATACTGACCAAGAGTTTTCTGAGCTTGCCACAAACTTCAATACGTTCATGGAGAACTTACAACAGCAAATCATTGAGTCGAAACGTATTTCTGATCAAATTTTAAACGGAACTCAAATCACCGCTGAGGGCGCAAAAGACTCGGCAGGCGCAATTCACACTCAGCTGCAAGAGCTAGAACAACTTGCTACCGCGATGCATGAGATGTCTGTCACCGCGACAGAGGTTGCTAATAATGCGCAAGGTGCGGCAAGTGCAGCCAAAGAAGCCGACCAAGCAACGGTTGAGGGGTCTTCTATCGTTGGTGAATCGACACAAACGATAAACATGCTTTCCGATAGCATTGACCTTGCAGTCGAAGAAGTACAAGTGTTGGAATCTGCTACCGCCAATATCGAAACGATTCTAAAAGTCATCAACGATATTGCGGACCAAACGAACTTACTCGCGTTGAATGCCGCAATCGAGGCTGCACGTGCGGGAGAATCTGGCCGAGGCTTCGCCGTTGTTGCAGATGAAGTACGTACACTGGCACAACGTACTCAAGAGTCGACAACAGAGATTCGTACTATGATTGAGCAACTACAATCTGGCGCTTCATCTGTGGCAAATGCCATGCATCAAAGCAAAGGTAGTGCTATAGAGGCCGTTGAAAAAGCGGGTTTAGCAAATAGTGCGTTACAACGCATTCGTGATGCGATTCAGCGTATTTCCGATATGAACTTGCAAATTGCCTCAGCAGCGGAAGAGCAAAGCCTTGTCGCTGAAGAGATCAACAACAATACGGTGAATATTAAAGACCTATCGACTCAAGTCGCCGAATCGGCAAATCGAACCAACGACGCGATGCAGGCGCAACAAGAAGATGTACATAAACAAGATCAAATCTTAAATAGATTTACTGTCTAACACTCATCTAAGCAAAAACAGCGAGCACCGGCTCGCTGTTTTTGTTTTTAACCCTAGTATTGGTCGATGTTACATGTGCCATGTTGGTGCTTTTAAGCTCAACATTACAAGAACGCCGACTATGTGTCCTTTCAAGTTTAATTGAACTCGACATGGATATAGCGATCATTAGAACGACGATAATAGCGGTCGTCCACTTTTAGATAAGTGAAATCTCCAATCTTTATGTAGGTACTATTCCGAGGAATTCGGTCATGGTAATAGTAACTGCGCCTTGGTCGACGGGTCTCCACATAAATAACGTCACGATGTTTGTGTTTATGCTTGTGCTTGCGCTTGTGTTTATGATGGTGGTGATGCGCATGATGGTGATCGTACCCGTACCGATGTCCATGCTTATGCTTCGGGTCAGCCACCGCTTCTGTACTCAACACACCTAAAGACAACATAACGCCAACCATGGCAAAAGATAATTGCTTTGACACAACAGAGCCTCTTATTCATATCAACATTGATATAATAGGAGGGTGAATCACTGTACATGTCAGCCTTTCGCTAAGGAGTTTTACTAAAAAGTCAGCGCTAACCGTGATTATCAGAGAAACGTCAAACATCACAAATGCTGATGACTTTGAGTGGCCTGGGTTCGGCTATGAATACAAAAAAGCCGCCCGTTTGAATACGAGCGGCTCAGTTTTTAAATAAGATAGCGTGGTTTTATACTGCTTGGGCAAACAGCAAGAAACAGCCGAATAGGAAGATCATGCTCATTCCCATTGCGCCGCCACCAGCTTCATAAATATTGTCATCTTCTACCGGCACTCGGCGCACTTTCATGGTCATTGATAATGGGACAAAGACCGCGAGAAACACAAGAATAATCCCCGCGTAGCTGAGAATAGCTAGGAAGTGTTCTGGCGCAAATACAGCACCTAATAGTGGTAGCACAAAAGTAGTAACAAAAATCACTGGCTTACTTGCTTTCAGTAGGTCTGCATTTTGATCGTATAGCGCCATTGCAACACCTAAGAACGACGTTAGTAGTGCCAAACCAGTAAACATGGATAGGATGAACTCTAAGCCCTCGTATTGCTGACCTAGTACCGAGATCAACTCTGTTACGTTGGAGTATTGAACAAGCTCATGAGGTGGTAGGTTGCCGACAACCGCTAACAACCATAATAGGTAACAAACAAGCGGAATAGTTGAGCCCACGATAATCATATTACGCAGCTGTGTTTTACTCGCTTCTTTGTTGTAAGTTACAAGCGATGGGATCACGACCATAAAACCGAAACTGGTGAAAAGCACCGAACTGGTTTTGATAAGTGCCATTTTATCGTCGCTCACAACCTCATCAAGTCCTTCAAACGAGACGCTTGGTGCAAGCGCAAAAAGTGTCAGGATCAGCGCTACGATCATGCCTAGGAACAAACCGCGATTCAGCTTATCTACTACCCCTGTACCTGCCGAAACAATGATACCAACTAAAAGAGTAAAACCGACTTGGCTTGCGATCGTGGATGTTGGAAGCCCAATTGAGGCTGTTACTTTTTGTACCAGATCACCCGCACCAATGATGTAAGCCATTAATAGACAAACTAACAGGGCGTAAAGCAAGCTGTTGGTTACCAACTGGCCTCCTTTACCAAGCGTTTCGCGAGCAATTGCATTCATGCTCACACCACCACCTACTTTGCAACTGGCTTCAAGAAGGAGCAGCGCAGCATAAGTCGTTCCAGCCCAGATGAACAACATAAGAAGAGTGCCCCAAAGGAGGCCAAATTGAGCAAGCACCATTGGTATAGCAAGCATACCAGCGCCAAGAGCAGTACCTGCAACGATCAGGGAGCTGCCGACAAGTTTTAGGTTCACGGTTAATACCTCTAAATTCAATCCGTTAATTTCTCGCCAGTTGTGCTTTATCTAAAGCACACAACAAAACGCTCCGACTTAGTCAAAATTTGGTTACAAGAGCACTATGTTACAAGAGCCCTGTATGGCTAAGAAGACACGCAACAAAAGGTGGTTAATCATTTGCACATGAACACTTGAGAGTCGTTTTGGGCGATGTCATCGTTGATGAAATGTGCGCAACTTTGGGTTCGAAGCAAAATTGTTCATCTTAATTCATCAACCCCATTCGTTATGAATGGATTTGGTTCGAAAAGATTGTAAGGCATAAGCAGGACGATTGAAAAGCAAAAGGTCAATCTTATAGCGATATATTTTAACAACTCTTATCTTTTACCTAAGATGTGTTGTTTTTTTCGTCACTAATTAGTCTTTTATCGCTTAAAGAGAAGGAAGAACGTGCTCAATGGCTCAATTTGGCTGGGTGTACAGATTAATTTACAGTTTAAGTGAAGGTGTTAGATTCCGAGGACGTAGCCTAGATCGGACAATATCGCTATTATTCGCTGCGTACCGACACGTTCGGTTCACATACCTCTAAACACTGATTTACGGTTCGAAAATATAGGTAAATGAGTGTCCGAATGCTGGGTGTGGTTCCCCAGCATTTGCATCCTTTCTTTTAGATGTCATCAATTGATCGAAATTGCGTAAATCTTGTATCGCCCGACGTTACGACTGTGTTAATACGCTTTATCTAGCGCGCCAATGATATAAGTTAACACTGGAATACCCATATCCGCGACCTGCTTCTCAGTCTCACTCATATTTTCATGCGCCATCCGCAGCTCTACTTCACTTATCGATTCTTTGTGAAGGTAAAGCTCTTTGTAGTTCATCAATCGCTGTTGTGACTGTTGAATCAGTGTCACAACATTCTCTTTAGTCTCACGATGTTGCTGATCAATTTCACTAAATAAATGATCTAAAATGCGTTGCATTTTGCGAATAGAAGCTTTCGTTTCTATTGATTTGTATGATTGATACTTTTCCATTGAGTTAATAACTGACTAAAATATTTACGTTTTTATAAGACAGTTATTTTTATACTGATTGCAAAGCAGGTAAATATGTGGTGGTTAAACTGGTCCACTTCTTGCTCCGTTTAGGTCAAAACTGTCCTTTCAGGAGAGCACATGCAGGTAGACCCTATAATTCAAGCACTGATCGCAAGACGAAAATCGAATGGCCTCTCCCGTGAGCAAATGGCAAACATCGCTGGAATGAGCGTAAAAACATATCAAAGGATCGAGCGCGGAGAGTCCGATCTTAAACTCTCACAATATCGTGCCATATTGCGTTCGCTTCATTTGACTGACCTAGATATTGCTTTAGATGTACGTGATGTTCAGCATGTCACAGCAAATGACCTAACGGCCGTGGCGAGATTGCTCTCACCGGAAGCTCAGTCCCTGCTCGTTCGCCTATTATCGTTAGTCCTTGAACAAAAGAACAAGAAAGGTGATTAACGACATTGCTCATACCCAAACGTGAATGTCCTGTTGAGCGTTGAAACATGAATCGTTTAGACAAAAATAAAACTCGTCAAATGACGAGTTTTATTCTTTATATCAGTCCGTTACTCTAGGCTTTTTAATTCCGATGTATCAACGCCTTTTATTGCATCTTTCGCCACTTTATCAGGATCAAATACATCACGTTCTTCATACGAATTATCAATCATGCCTTGTCCTATCGCGGTCGCCTGCTTTTGTAACTTGTTACCCTCTACCTCACCAGCATCCCAGCCTTGCCGATAATCTGAGTCGGTTTGATACCTTGTTTCGTCCTTAATATAGTGTTCAAAATCATTCCCTGCCTCTTGCATACCACTATGCCGACCGTCATGAAAGCCTTGGATATAAGCTTCATCATAACCGCTCTCTTTTAACGCGCTGTCACTCGTACCACAGCCTGAGAGGAGAACAAAAAATAGCGAAACGAATACCTTATGAAACATATTTAGGCCTCAAAGCTTTCAAATAAATTAATCATAGTTCGCGATTTCAACTTCTGCTTACTTCAGGCTATTAGATAGCATTGTGACTCGACGAAGCCTGTGAACTTGAGTCCCTACAGTGAGTACAAAGCTGGACAAAGCATCACACCTACTGATAAACATTATACTCAACGCGCGTTTAATACTTCCATCGCAAGTGCTTCATCATCTTGCTCAGCCAAACCACTGATACCAATTGCACCGACGACTTTCCCCTCTTGTTCTACAGGTACACCACCCATAAAGCCTGTGATCTTCGGGTCAGTCCAATAACTCAACTGCTTACCCGTCTCACGAGCCCAAGCACCCAGATTGCCGCTAGGCTGACGGTCTCTAGCCGAGGTGTAAGCTTTGTTATGTGCCAACAAACCTGCTTGCACACTCACATCATCCATTCGGGCAAAACCGAGCAATTCTCCATGTGTATCAACCACGGCAACCGCAATGTTCTGCTTGCGAGCAGTCGCAATTTCCAATGCCGTTTGAATCAGAGTTTGAACTTGTACGTATTTCATTTTTCTCTCCTACGGGATCTCATGACCAAGGGTTTTCTCGAACAAGCCATACCAATGGCTACGTGATAGCGTGACGTTCTCTACTTGAGCACAAGCGCGAATACGCTGTGGGTTTGCAGTACCAATAACAGGCTGAATTTGGTTTGGATGACGCGTCAGGAAGGCTAAAACAATCGCCTCAGACGACACGCCATATTCAGCTGCTAGCGCCATTACCATCTCCGCAGTCTGTCTGGTGTTGTGATCATCAGAATGTAAGCCACGCTCTGAGAATCTTCCTTGCGCCATACTGCCCCACGCTTGCAGTTGGATATTGTGCCTACGGGCATGTTCCAGTGTTCCCGCAACGTAGTCAGATGCGGACGAAGGAAGCCCCATACCTTGCTTGATGAAGTCAGACTTAGCCAGACTCATTTCCAACTGGTTCGCCACAACAATTTCGCCCGTTGCTTGTTGAAGAAGATCAATTTGAGCACTGTTCATGTTAGAAACACCGAAGTGGTTAACTTTGCCAGCTTGTTTCAGTGCTTGGAGCGCTGTGCCCAGTTCTTCAAATTCAACCAGAGGATCAGGACGATGCAGCATCAAAACATCAAGGTTTTCCACGCCAAGGCGCTCAAGAATGCCCTCAACAGAAGCCGTCACCCATTTGGCAGAGAAGTCATACTGCTTAACACCTTGCTCATCTCCTAGACGGATGCCGCACTTGGATTGCAGATAAATTCGCTCTCGTAAGGTTGAGTCATTGGCTAAGATGCACCCAAACACTTCTTCTGCCTTACCGAATTTGTAGATATCCGCATGATCAAAGAGATTGATGCCAACCTCTAATGCAGCCTCGACAGCGGCATAAGCTTGGTTTTCATCTTGGGCGGTTAATGGGTTGCGATTCCACTCCCCTCCAAGTCCCATACAGCCGAAGACCAAGCGGCTAACGTTAGGTAAGGTTTTGGCGAGCGGTAGTGTTGGATTGTTCATCGTTATTCTCACTTTTCCGATTTCTGCATCTTCAATTTCTTAAGTTAACTCTAACCATCTTACCGTTCGTAAAAATTAGTTTAATACCGTAAAATCGAATTCATTATCCTCGCTACCGAACAATTAAAGCGAACAATAAAGACGAGCAATCAAGATGGCAGATTACAAGAGAATCGAAAAACTGATGCTGTTTGCCGAAGTGGCTCAAACACTTAACTTTTCTAGGGCAGCGGAGCAACTTGGCATTTCTAAAAGTTACCTGTCAGAACAAATCAAGCGATTGGAATCGGAACTCGCCACGCCTTTGATTGTTCGAACCACACGCAGCGTGAGATTGACGGCAGAAGGTGAATCGATCTTTGCACAAGCGGAAGATCTCAAACGCCGCGTAATGGAAATGGAAAAGAGTTTAAGTCAGCAATCTGAGCAAGTAGACGGTCTGATTCGTCTTACCGCTCCCAAGATGTTTGCCGAAGCGGTGCTGCATGATTTGTGTGTGGCGTTTCGCGCTTTACATCCAAACGTAGAGTTCGAGATCCTTTCTAGCTATCAAGCGTTTAATCTGACAGAAACCAGCGTTGATTTTGCGTTTCGAGCGACAAGAACGCCGCCAGAGAATATGATTGCTCATCACCTTTTGGACTACCACCACTGGCTGGTTGCCTCTCCTCAGTATCTGCAAGAAGAAGGTACGCCGGAGACATTAGATGATTTACAAGAGCATCAATGCTTAACCACATTGCATCAAAAAGAGTGGCCGTTAAAAACGGGAACAGTTCAAACCCAAGGTTGGCTTTCAAGCAATGAAAACCGCTTACTCAAAGAATCAGCCCTGTCTGGCAATGGCATTGCTCGGTTAGCAAGTTACTTTGTCGAACAAGACGTTGAGCACGGCCGTCTAGTGCAGGTTCTATCGGAAGAAACTGACCACCAGCACAACGCGGTTTACTTGGTGTACCCACAACTTATCTATCAATCGGCGAAAACCAGAGCCTTCATTGAATTTGTGAAGCAGCACTTTGCTCAATAACTAAAGCAGTTAATCCGCCGACCACACCGAGCGAATATCTGGCCAACCCCAGTTAGTAAGAGCGACGTCTTCTAAAACACCTTGGAAACGCAAAGTTTGTGTATGGTGGAACATGGGTGCAATCCAATACTCGCTGATCAACGTCGATGCAATTGGCTCCAATGCATTAAGGTACTCCTCAAGTGGAACGAAAGATCTGACTCTCTGTAGTTGTTCATCTAACCATTGTGCGTTCTTCTCTCCCAAAGTGTGGAATAGCACAGCGTTGCTGAAGAAGTTCGTGAACGCTGAGGCATGACGATTATCATCTAGGTTTATGTTCGTCACGACCATCGTCTCATTTAGCTCACCATTCTTAGCTTTCTCGTTCAGCTCACGATAGGAATACATAACAATTTCTACTTTACTGCCAACACTCACCAAACGATTAGAAATAGCCCGCGCACAGCGACGCAACGCGGTATAGTTATATCCGGCTATCGTAATGTGTTTAGGTAACTTAAGCGGCTCACTGAACGGACGGAGCACTGGCTTCCAACCTGGTAGCAGGTTATAAGCGGGTATACTCCCAAATACAATATTCTCGCGGCGCATCACTTCGGCCAAGTGCTCAGGTTGAATTAGCTCACTAATATAACGGCGCTGCGCTAAAGAGAGTTTGTGCTTAGCGTGCTGATTAAATAAGGCGAATAAGCAACCATCTTCTATTCGACTACGCTTGCTCGCCGATGAGTTTTCTCGGTTTTGCGTCGACATATAGTGTCCACACAAATCCTCCTCGGGCGAAGTATCCCTTTGCAACGTATTTGCTGCCAATGACGGGTTCTCCATTTGCTCGTCATTAACAATCCAGATAGTCACCAAATCCGTTAGAACTCTACATGCATAGTAACCATTAAATGCTTGCAGTTTTAAACGACTTTCATTGTGCTCGACAACAGAGAATGGGCTACTTCCGACCACCAGCTTGTTATTCGCTACGTTAACTTGGCTTACTGGTTGAATGCCGTATTTCACACCAGAAATAAGTCCAGCAAAGCCCAAGTCAGCTCGATTAAGCTTAAAAACAACCTTCAATGGCGTTGGCGCAGTAATGTTAGCAACATGTGCCAATTCTTTTTCGTAATACTGTAGTGAACTCAATTTTGCAAACAAGCTAACCACTGTTTCTGCATCAATGGAATTACCATTATGAAAAGTCAGACCTGGACGAAGGTAGAAAGTCCATTCGTAGGTGTCTTCGTCATAACGCCAGTGATGTGCGAGTTCTGGTTGCACTTTCCCATTGTGATCACTCGAAACTAAGCAACAATAGATTTGCCTTAATAAGAAACGTTCGCTGCTACGCTGAAGTTGATGTGGAACGACGCGCTCAAACATTCGCTTATAGGTTAATTGAATATTGAGCTGTCCTTCTTGCACAGAAGCACCAGACGTTGTTTTTAACAAACGGCCAAATGCCATTTCGTCTTCATCTAATATCGCCAGTGCTTTTTCATACTTGCCTAACTTGATACGTTCAAGAGCCAAGCTCTCTTTTAAAACGTCTAACTCCATATTCAGAATAAGAGTCGATCGTTGGTTCCGCCCAGCTTTCGGGTGCCAGCTCAACCACGCCTTCTGCTGCATCTGCGTTAGCAGGCTACGAGCATGCCGAGAAGAAGTGAACATGATGTCGGCAATGTCCTGTAACGTGGTTTTTGTTTCATCACCAACACTAAACGAGAGTAATCGTTGGTAATAGCGAAACAAATTGAGATCAGACACTGAATCAACCTTAGATCTGTGAAGTTTGTGGATAGGAATAGTTTACTTAAGTTGGCGGTAATAAAATAAGAAAACTTCCTAATTATCTGTTCCCCTTTTCCACAATTAACCTCCAAATTCGGCTTTAAAGCCCCAGATATTTACGTTATTAGGAATAAAGTCAACAAAAGCACTCTCTTTTTTATCTCCCCTTTTATACGCATAATTTACTCGTCAGCTAAAGGAGGAAAAAATGAAGAAGCCAATGATGGCGTACTTTTTTCAGCAACGCCTAGCTCAATCGAGTAATAAAATAGAAGTGATGACTCTGGTTTATCTTAACGATATGTTCCAGTGGTCATAGCCTAACCTCAAGCAGAACTTAGCTCCTGATACTACACCCCCACTTCGTTGTATCTTAAGTTCTGCTTTTTCATCTTTTGCACTCTACTACCTTATTGCAGGTTACTAAAAGTTAACTAGTTGAAACACCGCAAAACAGAGTCTACATTGAAGTCTCATCCCCCAATCGCTTTGTTGAGAAAGGGGCATTCATGGATATACACCACCAATTCGGGAGTCAATATGGCAACTTCAGTGAAACTTAAAGCGGGCGACAGCTTCCCTCATCTTCAAGCCACTTTGCTAGATGGTTCAAGCGTAACGTTGGGTCAGCCGCAAGGTGATGCGACTTGGCAAGCAGTATTCGTTTATCGTGGTAAACACTGCCCTCTTTGTACTAAGTACCTCAACGAGCTTGAGAGTTACAAACAGGCTTTCGCTGATGCTGGCGTCGATATTCTTGCCGTTTCTGGCGATTCAAAAGCACAGCTAGAGGGGCATCTAGAGAAACTCGAAATCAGCTTCCCTATCGCTTACGGCCTGACCGAAGAACAAATGAAAACGCTAGGCTTGTATGTATCTATTCCTCGATCTGAACAGGAAACCGATCATAATTTCGCAGAACCAGGTCTGTTTGTGGTGAATGAACACGGCGACTTACACGTGGTGGATATTTCAAACAACCCGTTTGTTCGCCCTGAGCTTGGCGCGCTATCACGCGGATTGGCATGGATTCGCGATCCAAACAATAACTACCCTATCCGTGGCACATTGGATTACTAATATCTTCTACACCCAAGTAAACTTTCTATCCTTAAAGAAGCTAGGATTCTTGCCTTAGTGAGAATAACTTGGAATGCATATCAGATCCGTGAGATCTGATATGTATCAACAAGTTGGAAATAAAGTCCTTGTTCATTATACAACGTCTTGATGAAAAACAAGATCAGTGAAGCCCAGACTCCCCTCAAACAACGTTAAGTATTTACTTCTAAGTCACTTTCACGATAAACACATGAAATTAAGACTAAAAACTTAGACTTAACGGATATATAAATCATAACGGTACCTACACAAGTAGTTGGCTAGCGATTATTATCCTATTGCAACTCACAATTGTGCAAATCTAATAATTCATACCATAAATGAAAACATAGATACCGTAAGAGACAAAATAAAAGCAAACGATTAAATTACCAATAAAACACTGTTCAATTAAAATAAAAAACATTTCACTTTATAAAAATGTAATTAATCGTTATTTGCAATCACACATCTTAATTGAGAAATACAGTATGAATAAAATCTCTTTGCTTTATATGGCCGTTTGTATCGGATTAGTTGGATGCGGTTCAGGAGGAAGCGACAACGATCCAGCAAAAGATATACATCCCACCATTTCAAATCCGGAACAAGTCAACGCAATGACGGTGGACAAAGGTCATTTCTATTGTTCTGTAAACCAACAAAAACTGGAACACGGAGGGACATCTGCAACCATGTCCTACCTGATTGAAAAGAAAAGAAATTCTACGGTTGTCGACGATTATGAATGTACCGAATACGGTTTAAAGAAAGGTGAGTCAATTATCGTCACTAAAAGTGCAATTGAAAACTTTTCATACTCAAAACATTATAAAAGCACGAAGAAGAATGACATTAATGGGTTTAAAATCATCTACCCTACAGGGCTTACGACTCCGATTAATAAAGATTATGAAAAAATTACGATCACGTATAATACGGAGAGACCTGACGTTAACATTAAGATAATTCAATATTTTGACGAAAAGTCTAAATTATATACCATCAAAAAATATGAAAGCCACGTTAACGACAACTCACCAATAGGTTTAGTTGAGAAAGAGGAATTCGATAAATATTCCGATTTTGAAAAGAAACTGGAATTAAATAGTGCTTTTTTAAATTCAACTGAAGTGAGTGATTTATTCTACAACTTACTAAGTATGATAAAATAATAACTAAAAATCAAAAACTTAAAAAGTACGATTATGCTCAAGTAGCCTCGATATGCCTGACTCGAAAGAGTACGTTGTTTTACGAAACAAATTACGATTTGAATGAAGCACATCTAAGTTACTTGGGTATAAACGGCGATGTATTGTTAATCAGCTTTCAAAAGAGAGTAACGTTTGCGATTAACTACTTTGGTCTTAACGAAGCTCAATTTGATGCTTTTCAGACCAAATTCGCAAATCATCAAGAATCTTAAGTGCGGTACGGCCGAACTCTGTTAGTTCATAGCTTACGGCAATTGGGCGGTCGCTGATCACTTTGCGCACCACCATACCTTCCGCTTCTAGCTCTTTCAGGCGTTGGTCGATCATCTTTTTACTTGCACCGCCTAGCATGCGTGCTAAGTCATTGAAACGAACTGGGCCGTCTTTCAAATGATAAATCAGAGAACCTTTCCATTTACCACCAATTAGACGCATCCCTTTCTCGATAGCACATGGCTCCGCACATACGTTCGCCACTGACTTACGACCTTTGCTATCTACACTGATTCTGCTTTCCACAATACACCTCAAGATACGCACCTAATCTAGGTAACGAAAAGTAAGCTAGATACATTTAGTGCTTTAGAGTAATAAAAACGTCACCTCGCCGCAAACAAATAAAAATGGACCGCATGCAGCAGTCCATCTCAATTCATCATTCAGTTCGCACTATCTTTCTAAAAGGATTAGAAGTTTTCGTTAATGTGAGCTTCGAAACGAACAAAATCGTTTTCGATATCTGCGTTCTTCATCACGTCGTAACAAGCGAATGTAGGCAGTGCTGACATACCAAAGAAGCGGAAGTTAGCGTGCATGTGGAACATCAAATCGTCCACGCCTTTACCTTGGAATAGGTATTCGCTCTCATCATCAAACGATTCTTCTGGCGCGTTGAATGTCAGTGACAGCATGTATTTGCTGTTGGTTTGAGTGCCGCCTGTACCATAGTTTTTCTTTGGTTCTTCTGCGCTACGGCCATCGAATGCACATAGTGCGCCGCCCATACCCGCAGTAAACACGTCGTCCATGTATTTTTTGAATGACCAAGGCACAGACATCCAGTTGATTGGGCTTTGGATGATCACGCGATCAGCCCATTCAAAGTGTGCGAGTTGCTCATCTACGTTGATCTCATCTTGCATTGTCACAACGCGAACTTCATGGCCTTTTGCTTGCAGAAGCGTCTGTGCTTTGTCGACAAGAGAAGCGTTTAGACGACCTTCTGAGTATGGTGATGGTTCGTGTGCATTGATGATCAGTACATTGCTCATGGGATTACCTTTAAATAAGTTCACAAGATGACGCAATAACCATTGTGCGTCGGATGTGGTTTATTATGGTAACCTAGAAATATAGTGCAATTAGTTAACTTTTAGTAACCTACTTAATTTTTGATTATATCTCTGTTTTTAAAAGATATATTTTTTCAACTTTTTATTCATCGCTATTTCCCGATTAATTTTTTCATCGATTTGTTGCATCTTTCACAGAGCAGGCGTACACTTTATCGTAATTCGACGATTAACTATTAAGGCCAGCGAATGAGTGATAAGTGCAACGACACGTGCGAAGTTGTTTTTCAGACAACGCAACAACAGCTCGAGAAAGAACAAACTCTAGCAGCGCAAGCAAAAGCTTTGTC
Organism: Vibrio sp. 397; assembly: GCF_033339395.1. Lineage (NCBI taxonomy): Bacteria > Pseudomonadati > Pseudomonadota > Gammaproteobacteria > Vibrionales > Vibrionaceae > Vibrio > Vibrio sp. 397. The sequence goes on from NZ_JAWOUN010000006.1 coordinate 283,886, forward strand.
GCATCCAGCACGTTTGCGCATTCTGCATATCCTGCACACGCTCGATACCATGGGCGGTTGTTTGAACAGTGATTTGGTTTCTGAACTGGGTCTTGCGCAATCTACTGTTTCCGAGCACTTGCGTATTCTCAAGCAAGCAGGCTTTATCAGCGCCGAGCCAAACCCACCTAAGGTGTGTTACCGCATTCAACGCGACGCGTTTGATCAGTTCAATCTAGGCTTTTCCAAGTTATTTGATTAATTCCCTTTGCACGCTGGTCAGGCGTGCAGAGATAAACTATACCTTCAACTATCGCTTTTCGACGATAAACGAATAAGAGAACACTATGACTACTCAAGTTTTAAATAGTGCCAGCGACAAAATGAGCTTCTTGGACCGTTACCTAACGGTGTGGATTTTTGTCGCAATGGCAATCGGTGTAGGTATTGGCGCAGCGTTCCCTCAAGTTGCTGAGTGGAATGAGTCAATGTCAGTCGGCAGCACGAACGTACCGCTCGCGATTGGTTTGATTTTGATGATGTACCCGCCGCTAGCAAAGGTGAACTACAACCTGCTAGGTACAGTGACGAAAGATAAAAAAGCGATCACGCTGTCTTTAGTCATGAACTGGATTGTCGGCCCTATTTTAATGTTCATCCTTGCATTGACTTTCCTAGGTGATCATCCGGGTTACATGGTTGGTATCATTCTGATCGGTCTTGCTCGTTGTATTGCGATGGTATTGGTATGGAACGATATCGGTGGTGGTAACAAAGAATACGGCGCAGCCCTAGTTGCATTAAACAGCGCTTTCCAAATCGTGACTTACAGTGTGATGGCATGGTTGTTTATCACTGTGTTGCCACCAGTCTTTGGTTACGAAGGTTTCGTAGTTGATATCTCGATGATGGACATCGCGGAAAGCGTTCTTATTTACCTTGGTATCCCATTCCTAGCGGGCTTCCTAAGCCGCAAATGGCTGGTCGCTGCGAAAGGTGAACAATGGTACAACGACGTGTTCATCCCACGCATTTCACCAATTACGCTTATCGCCCTGCTTGCGACCATCGTACTGATGTTCAGCTTGAAAGGTGAAATGATTCTTGAACTGCCAATGGATGTATTCCGTGTAGCAATTCCACTGGCTATCTACTTTGTGTTGATGTTCTTTGTCAGCTTCTTCGTTGGTAAGAAAATGGGCATCGACTACGACAAAAACGCGTCAATTGCTTTCACGGCAACAGGCAACAACTTTGAATTGGCTATTGCGGTTTCTATCGCGGTGTTTGGCCTAAACTCAGACCAAGCTTTTGCTGGTGTCATTGGCCCGCTGATCGAAGTGCCTGTGTTGATTGCTTTGGTGAATGTAGCATTGCGAATGAAAGCCAAATATTATGACTAACCTAAAAAGCACAAAAAATACGAAAGCGGTAAAACATTAACTCACTACCGTTTTAATATACTCGCTGGGCGTTAGGCCGAACTTACTTTTAAAGCGTTGGCTAAAACGCCCCTCTGACTGATAACCACACAACTGTGCGAGCATAGCAACGTTATACGAGCCATTTTGCATCAGGTAAAGTGCGTGATTTAAGCGCACTTCTGCCAATACTTCACGATACTGGGTACCTTCTTGTTTCAATTTGCGTATCAATGTTGCTCGGCTCATAGCAAAATGCCCCGCGACCATGTCTAATGGATGCTCCTCCCCTGGAGAGCGCGATAAGTAACGACTAAGTTTCTGACTAAAAGAGATATGTGAACTCGAGAACAACCGATGCAATAACCCTCTCTCAGCTAGCTGCTGATATAGGCCCATAATCCAATAGCGTTGTGTCGCTTCACTTAAGCTTTCCCGCTCAAACGAAAACAAAGCATTTAACGTCGCTTGCAATGCTTTATCTGTCTCAACAACGGGTACATAGTTTCCTAATGCGTTGCTCATGCTTAGCTCCAACATTTCATCGCTAGGCACACAGTGAAAACTGAACATTCGAGAAAGAAATCGCCCTTGTAGAGGAAGATTTTCAAAATTTAGGGATGCATTTGCTTCACAAAGCATGATATTTGGATGATGGATGTCGAGTACTTCGTCTTTCCAGAAAAGATGTTTACTCCCCTTAACAATCTGAATAATGCTTGGGGAGTGAATCCTGACATTACGAAGCTTCTGCTGCTGCTCCGCACGAAACAGCGTAACCTGATATTGGTGACCCATTCTCTCCCCTTATATTCAATTATCGCGTGTAAGTCGTGGTTAATGTCGCTTTACCCAAAGCAACACTATTCAAAGTAAACCCTACAATGGCTGGTGGCGTGTTTTCATCCAAATTCAGTTCTTCAGTTAGCAATGCCCACACCGTAAACTGGTAACGATGCATCCCATCATTCTTTGGAGGACACGCGCCGCCGAACCCCGTTGTGCCGTAGTCAATACGAGATTCTTTGCCTCCTAACTTGTTCATATCAATGCCTCGAGGCAGCTCGCTAACGGTGGATGGAATATTAAACGCTATCCAATGCCAAAAACCACTGCCTGTTGGTGCATCGGGGTCATACACGGTGATCGCAAAACTTTTTGTGCCCTTTGGAGCTTCTTTCCACATCAATTGTGGTGATTGATTCCCGCCATCACATCCCCAACCAGAGTATTCAAATGTCTTCGCCATCGGGTGGCCTTCTTGAATATCTCTACTCACGAGTTCAAATGCATGGGCAGAACCGACCGCAAAAACACTCAATACCAAAACTGACTTGTAGATCGCTTTCATGTTTTTCTTCCTTTCAATGAATTCAACACTAGTCTAAATACCCAGCAGTCCGAATCCTTGTCAGTAAGTATCAAAAAACACAAAATAATCTATAATTTTGACACTTTAAGATTCTAACACAAATTTCTTACTCTCTTAATTGCACTTGGTTTATGCTAATTAATCGCTCACGGAATAAGGAAGGAAAATGGAATTGGATATCTACGTGGTGGACGCCTTCACCGATACGTAATTCAAAGGCAACTCAGCAGCGGTGATACCGTTAGAGGAATGGCTAGCCCCAGAATTGATGCAAAATATCGCGACAGAAAACAACTTATCAGAGACGGCTTTCCTAAAGTCCATTGGCGCAAACCAATATGAGATTCGTTGGTTCTCTCCGATTACTGAAATCGATTTCTGTGGACACGCAACACTGGCCTCTTCGTTAGTTCTGTTTGATGAGTTTGGCATTAATGGCACGATTGAATTTCATACTCTAGAAGTAGGGACCCTCACCGTAGAGAAGAATGCGCAAGGTAAGATCGAGATGACGTTCCCTGCTCATCCTCCAAAAGCCGTTTCTGATATTCCCTCGGCATTGATTGATGGCCTAAGTTGCGATGTGGAACGCGTACTGCTTAGCCCTCAAGCGTATTTCGTGGTGGTCGGCAACCAGCAGGAGGTACTTGAGGTTCAATACCGCTCAGAGCACCTCAAGACACTCGCTCCTTACGATGTGGTCGTTACCGCGAAAGGTGATCAACAAGACTTTGTATCGCGTTACTTTTGGCCTGCAAATGGTGGTGACGAAGACCCCGTAACTGGCTCGATTCACGCTGGGTTAGCACCGTTCTGGGCAGAAGCGTTAGGCAAAACATCACTGGTCGCTTACCAAGCTTCTCAGCGCGGAGGCATTTTGCACTGTGAAGTTACTGGCGAACAAGTAAGAGTATCTGGCGACGGCGTGCTCTACATGAAAGGCAAGGTTTTTGTTTAAATGATATTCATGTAATCAACTTAAAAGAGCCAAGTAAAGCACGGCTTCCGCAGGATAAAGCCAGCTTCAATAATTAATCAATTGATGAATATTGAAGGAATTAACTTCCTAGCCGGACAAAACTGACTCACGTTACACTGAATGCAGTCCCATACTCTTCTATAGCTTGATACGAATTCGAGCTCACCTTCTTAGAGGAAGCGTCGCATGATGAAGCGAATCATTCTTGGCACCCTAGCCCTGACTCTTTTAACTGCCTGTTCCAAAGATGACGGACAGCAAGCCCTTGGCACACTAGAACGTGACCGTGTAACCTTCACTGCAACATCTAGCGAGATAATTCGTGCCCTACCCATCAAGGAAGGTAGCCAAGTCACCGAAGGAGAAGTGCTGGTTCAGCTCGATACAAAGAACCAAGAAGCCGTTTTAGCTCACGCCGTAGCTGAACAAGCCAAGGCTGACGCTTATCTTTTGAAATTGACCAATGGTGAGCGACCAGAAGACATTGCCGCAGCGCAAGCACGCGTTGCCAGAGCGGAAGCTCAATTGGTTGAAGCGCAAAAGAACTACCAACGTAAAGCGGAGTTAGTTCGCAAGAAACTCATCAGCCAATCAGAAAAAGACAGCGCTTTAGCAGCCAGAGATTCCGCCCGTGCAGAGCTAGACTCCTCACAAGAAGAGTTCAGCAAACTGACCGCTGGCTCTCGTCCTGAAGATATTGAACAAGCGAAAGCCGCACTCATGGCAGCAAAATCCGATGTGGCACTGCAAGAACAGAAACTGGCAGAACTCACCATCACGGCCACGCGAGATGGCTTGTTAGATAACCTACCGTTTAACCTTGGTGAACGCGTTCCTGTGAATGGTGTGGTTGCTGTAATACAAGCCAGCCGCGTCCCATACGCTCGCGTTTATGTTCCTGCCAACTACCGAGTCGATTTTGTGCCGGGTAAAACGGTTAACGTGCATGTAGATGGCGTTGAGCAACCTTATAGCGGCACCGTTCGTTGGGTTGCGACTGAGCCTTCATTTACGCCTTATTTCGCGCTTACCGAAGAAGAACGCTCGCGTTTGATGTACCTTGCAGAAGTCGACCTACAAGACTCCGCACAATCCTTGCCTTCGGGCATTCCAGCACAAGTGGATTTGGTGGAGTAAGCCAATGACCGAATACGCGATTCAAGCTGAAAATGTGGTGAAGAAGTTTGGTGACTTCACCGCCATCAACAACATCACGCTTAATGTGCCCAAAGGCAGTATTTATGGTTTTCTTGGTCCTAACGGCTGTGGCAAATCGACAACTATTCGTGTGTTAACTGGCTTACTTAGCCCAAGCGAAGGCAATGTCGATGTACTCGGGCTAGAGATCCCAAAACAATCTGAGCTTCTGCGCCTCAAGATTGGCTACATGACGCAAAAGTTCTCGCTTTATGATGATCTGACGGTTCAAGAGAATCTTGAGTTTATTGGACAAATCTTTGGTATGGAAACCAAGGCTCTGAAAGCTCGCATCGAAGAACAACTATCCACCTACGGTCTCGACCAACTACGTAAACAGCGCGTCGGCGGAATGAGTGGCGGTCAGAAGCAGCGCTTGTCTCTCGCCGCAGCCACTATGCATAAACCAGAACTGTTGTTCCTCGATGAACCCACGTCTGCGGTTGACCCAGAGAACCGACGCGATTTCTGGGAGCAGTTGTTTGATCTCTCTGACCAAGGCACGACGATTTTGGTCACTACGCACTACATGGACGAAGCCGAACGCTGTCATCGTCTGGCGATTATGGAAGCGGGCGAAATCCGCGCCGATGGTGAGCCAGAAGAACTCATGGCGCAAATGGGCGTTAACATCGTCGAAGTCAAAGCGGATAATTTACGCGAGCTAAAAGAGAAAGTCACTCAGCGTGAAGAGGTGCGCTCGGCCGCACAGCTCGGCATTCGTTTACGCATTTTAATCCACCAGCACATCGAAGAACCGATCGAATGGTTAACCCAGACCTTTCCTGAGCTTGATGGCTGCGAGATGAACATTGCTCGTCCTAGCTTGGAAGATGTGTTTGTCAGTGTTACGGGAGAAGGTCGCCAATGATGAAATCTATTGCCCGTATGAAAGCGGTAATGATCAAAGAGATCCGTCAGCTTTCACGTGACCGCATTACCTTTGGCATGGTCGTGATGATCCCGTTGATTCAGCTTTTGCTGTTCGGCTTTGCCATTAATACCGATATTCGCAATATTCCCGTTGGCGTCGTCGATCAAAGTGGCAGTACTGCTGGGCGTGTGATCACCGAGTCCGTCAAAGTCACGCAAGTGGTCGATGTGGTAGAAACTTTTGCTACCGCTTCAGAAGCCGAGCAAGCCATTCAAGACGGTTTAGTGCGAGCCGCTTTAATTCTACCTAGCGACCTAACCCAACGTATGGTGCAAGGGCGAGAGCTTGGCCAGTGGATTGTGGATGGTTCAGACACCATGATCAGCTCTGCGATTCTCTCGCTACAAACCATGCCGTTAACGGATTTTGATTTTGAGATACGCCCTGCTCCAACCAAAACCTTTGAAGTTGCGCTGTATTACAACCCGAGTCGGCGCTCGGCGGTGAACATTGTCCCTGGTTTATTGGGCGTGATTCTGACCATGACGATGATCTTGTTCACCAGTGCAGCCATTGTTCGAGAACGGGAACGCGGTAATTTAGAGTTACTGATTACTACGCCAATCCACTCCATCGAACTCATGGTAGCGAAGATCATTCCATACATCTTTGTTGGTCTGATTCAGGTGTTTATCATTTTAGGCTTGGGACACTGGATATTTGGCGTGCCGATAAACGGCGCCATTAGTCAGATACTGTTTGGCACGCTGTTGTTTATCGCCGCGAGTTTAACCTTAGGTTTGGTGATATCCACCATTGCGACGACGCAGCTTCAAGCAATGCAGATGACGGTGTTTATTCTTTTGCCATCGATTCTTCTGTCCGGATTTATGTTCCCTTATGAAGGAATGCCCATCGCGGCACAATGGATATCCGAAGCGCTGCCTGCCACCCACTTTATGCGAATTATTCGTGGTGTGGTGCTGCGTGGTGCAGACCTAATGGAGCTATGGCGAGATACAGTTTGGTTACTTGGATTCACCGTTATCGGCCTTATTGTCGCTTCATTTCGCTTCAAAAAATCACTCGACTAATTCCACGATATTGCGTTCATTCCTTAAAAACAAAAATAGCCCCAACGAAGGGCTATTTTTTGTTTCTGTATTCATACACTGTGCTATCGAACTCAACTCTCCGACAATATTAATAGTACTCGCCGTAGGAACAATCTCGTAAATCGGAAATATTGTAGTTTTTCAAAGAGTTTATTTTAAAGTTGAACACTACCTGTTTACAGACAACGCCTTCGCGATCCGTGTACGTGATAATACCTTCACTGTACGCACGCTGACCATCAGAGGATGTCACGTCAGCAACAAGTTCCAAATGGCCCTTATGCGCGTCTACGCGATTCATCATCTCAAACACATCTACCCACTCTTCGCGATTTGCCATTTGTATTAGCATGGACTTCGCCTGTGTTTCCAACTGCTGGGGGTATACATAATAACGGTTGTAACCAAAGTATGCGCACATAAGTAATAAAACGAGTGCAAATGAGGTTGTTCTTGTCATACAAGCTTCCTCTTGTTGTTATAAAAATCTTGCTTCGCTAATTCAGTATAGGAAGCGAGCAAAGTTTAGGTTATAGAACTTGCCCAAATAACAGAGGACAGTCAGAGACAGTCAATTCTATGACAAGCTCAACAACAAACTTTATTGCACTCTCATCATGGGCTTGAACAAAAATACGCCATAGAGACAGTAAGAAGTAAGAAGTAAGAAGTAAGAAGTAAGAAGTAAGAAGTAAGAAGGGAAAACTAACCGGAGCGCGGTGATAACAGAAAAGTAAAAGGAGTTTGAAGAAAAAGACAATCCGAGTGAATGTAGTGAGAGCGGAAATCAAGATTAGATTATCCGCCCATCAACTAGGCTCAAATTGTCAGTGACCACAACAACGCGACTCACCGAATTTAAACGTGTTGGTAACTATCTTCGAGAGACTCTGTCTGCGTTGTTTTCTCGCTCACTTCCACTTTAACCGCAGCGACCTTGAACTCAGGGATCTTCGCATGCGGGTCAGTTGCCGTTGTCGTTAGGCGGTTGACTGGCGATTCAACAAAGTGGAAAGGAATGAACACCACACCTTTTTGAATCCGCTTAGTCACAAAGGCATCAATCTCAATGCTGCCACGACGTGTAGACACCGTCAGACGCTGACCATTACTGATGCCTAGCGCTTCTGCGTCTTCCACGCTCACCATCGCGCGAGGGCCAGCAAGGTTATCCAACCCTTTGGTCTTACGCGTCATGGTGCCAGTGTGGAACTGCTCAAGTACGCGACCCGTCGTTAACACAAGTGGGTACTCTTCATCTGGCAGCTCAGCCGCATAACGGAACGGTACACCCACCATTTGCCCTTTACCACGAGTAAACTGGGTTTGGTGCATGATGCGAGTACCTGCTGGGTTGTTCTTGTTGCTCGGCCATTGCACTCCGTTTGGCGTAATGGCATCCCAACGAAGACCAGCGTATTGAGGCGTCACGCGTGCGATTTCATTAGTGATATCAGACACGCAGTGGTAATCCCAATCACTGCCCATGGCATTGGCGATTTCTTGAATAATCCACCAATCTTCTTTCGCTTCACCCGGTGCCGTTACGACTGGGTTCACACGCTGAACACGACGCTCCGTATTGGTGAAGTGACCCGCTTTCTCTGCAAATGAGCAAGAAGGCAGAACCACATCCGCGTATTGCGCGGTTTCCGTTAGGAAGATGTCTTGAACAACCAAGAAGTCGAGTGCTTCTAAACCTTCAATCACATGCGCTTGGTTCGGGTCACTCAATACTGGGTTCTCACCCATGATGTACATACCACGAACGTCACGATGGCAAGCCGCGTCAATGATTTCTGTCAGGGTTAGACCTTGCTCAGAAGGCAGATTTGGTGCGTTCCATTCAATCGCAAACTTCTGACGCACAATTGGGTTGTATACCTTTTGATAGCCCGGGAAGCTGTTTGGCAAAGCGCCCATATCACACGCGCCTTGCACGTTTGATTGACCACGCAGCGGGTTAATACCACCACCTTCAATGCCGATGTTGCCACACAGCAATTGCAGGTTAGCGATAGAACGCACGTTGTCATGACCTGTCGTGTGCTGAGTAATCCCCATCGAGTAGTACACAGCGGTACGATCTGCCGTGCCAATCATACGCGCCATTGCTTGAATGTCTTCGGCTTTAACACCCGTAACCAATTCCACTTTATCGAGGTTGTAAGCTGGCGACATTACTTCTTGCAGTAAGGTATCAAAGCCGTCGACACGTTCTTCGATGAACTCTTGATCGTACCAACCGTTCTTGATGATCTGCTGCATAACGCCATTTAGGAGCATCACATCCGTACCCGGACGGTGCGCCATATACAGCTCAGCATGCTCTGCCATATCAACACGTTTCGGGTCAGCCACAATCAAACGAGCACCGTGGTGACGAATTGCTTGTTTGATATGTGAAGCGATAATCGGGTGCGCCGATGTGGTATCCGAACCAATAATAAAGATCACATCCGAGTGTTTAATGCTTGGAATGTCGTTGGTCATTGCACCACTACCCAGTGACGCCTCAAGACCGGTTACACTCGATGCGTGACACAAACGCGCACAGTGGTCGACGTTGTTAGTGCCCAGTTCACGACGGACAAATTTTTGGAACGCGTAGTTGTCTTCGTTAGTGGTTTTCGCTGAAGAGAAACCCGCCAATGCGTTGCTGCCAAAATCTTGCTTGATGCCAGAGAACTTGCTTGCAATCAGTTGAATCGCCTCTTCCCAACTCGCAGGCTGCAACCAACCGTCTTTACGAATCAAAGGCGTGGTAAGACGCTCTTCACTGCCGATGAAATCAAAACCAAAGCGCCCTTTCACACACAGCATGCCTTGGTTCACTGGCGAGTCACCACCCTTCACGTAACGAATCGTATTGGTTGCTTCGTCCACGAACATGGTCAACTTACAACCCACACCACAGTACGTACAGATGGTGTCGACCGCTTTCAGATCTTCAGTACGACCTTGCGAACGGTCACGACTATCGACCATCGCGCCCGTTGGACACACTTGAACACACGCGCCACATTGCACGCAGTTCGAATCACCCATTAGGGTTAAACCATTCTTGTTACTTCCAAAGTGTGGACGATCGTCTGGACGTAACGCGGGGCGACCTTGTTTGTCGCACACAAAGTTCAGTACACCGTGCACGGCTTTGTCGCGACACGCTTGGATGCACTGACCACAACTAATACAGCGGTTGGCATCAAACTCAATAAACTCAGAGCTGCGGTCAACTTCGTACTTATGACGCAAGTCTTTCGCACGAAGATCTAACCAATCTTGATGCGATTTAATCTGCAAGGAGAAGTCAAAGCTTTGCTCAGCTTCATATTCGGTGGAGTAATCACGCAGCGCACAATCGGTATTTGCCTGACAACCACATTCTAGACAGCGCGCAGCTTCCTTCATCGCTTCTTCGTTATCAAAGCCTAACTCCACTTCAGCGAAGCTTTGCTCGCGTTGTGCTGGAGTCAGTTCAGGCATGATAGAGCGAGCGACTTTTTGGATGTTCTCGAAGTGAAGCGGATCAACTTGAGAGAGTTTCTTCTCTTTGCGCGAGTTGAACGCTGCCTTTGGCATATCGGCCATATCGCCATTCAAAAACAGGTCAATGGCTTTTGCCGCAACGCGACCATCACCCACCGCTTCAACTGCCGTTGCAGGACCACGGCGGAAATCACCAATACTGAAGATGTTGCCCGTGCCGGTGTGCATGGTCTTTTCATCGGCATCAGAAGTATTCCAGCGCGTAAGCGGAATCGACAAATCTTCGCCTTCGAGGAAGCTCAGATCTGGCTTTTGCGATACTGCCGCAATCACGGTGTCGAACTCTTCGGTGAAGAACTCGCCAGTTGGTTTAGGGCTTCGACGACCAGATGCATCCGGTTCACCCAACGCCATGCGCTCTAGACGAATCGCATTCACGCGTCCGGTTTCATCGGCAAGGTTTTCTGCAGGGTTGGTCAAGAAGTGGAATTTCACCCCTTCGTGTTCCGCTTCGACAATCTCGTAGTCTTCTGCCGGCATTTCGTCACGAGTACGACGATAAATCAACGTGGTGTCTGCACCAGCACGACGCGCAGTACGAGCACAGTCAATTGCCGTGTTACCACCACCGATCACCGCGACTTTCTGACCCGTGACGTAGTTTTGCTCGGTAACGTAATCTTTGAGGTAATCAACGCCTAAGTAGCAACCTTCAAGGTCACTGCCTGTGTAGTGCATTTCAACCGCTTGAGACGCACCGACAGCCAAACACACCGCGTCGTATTCTTCACTCAATTGAGAAAGCGTGAAATCCACACCCAGCTTTTGATTGGTGTGAACTTGCATGCCATTGCGGCACATCAGTTCGATTTCTTTATCGAGAATGTCTTTTGGCAAACGGTATTCAGGAATGCCATAACGCAACCAACCACCCGCTTTTGGCATGGATTCAAAGACCGTAACATCGTAGCCTTCGTTCGATAGATAGTAGCCAGCCGTGAGACCACCAGGACCACTGCCGACGACGGCAATGTTCAAACCTTTGCTTGGTTTCTTTTCTGGTACATAGGCTTCATGCGCAGACAAATCCGCATCCGCGGCATGACGTTTTAGCTGACGAATAGCGATAGGCTCATCGACTAACGAGCGGCGACATTCACTCTCACAAAATGCCGGGCACACACGGCCAATCGATAACGGCATAGGAAGCGTACGCTTAATCACTTCAATCGCTTTTTGATGATCGTTCTGTGCGATGTGATAAAGGTACGATTGGATATCCACGCCCGCAGGACACGCGGTTTTACATGGCGCTTCACAATCGGCGTAATGGTCCGTCATGATGCGGTTAAGTGCTTTTCTGCGGTGCTCGCTTAATTGTTCTGATTGCGTGACCACATTAAGGCCGCGGTAAACTTCGAGTTCACACGCACGCTTAGTACCGCCACTTTCGACTTCAACTACACACAAGTCACACGGTACTTTTTCATTACTTTTGTTCATTCCGCACAGCGATGGGATCTCGACCCCACACACTTTTGCTGCTTCTAAAAGGGTTAGACCCTCTTCTACAATTCTATATTTTCCATCGATGACAATTTCTATCATGCAACCCCCGCAGCAAAGCAAATCCAAATCTGCACAAGTAAAACCATGCATTCTATAAGGATAATCATTTGTAAGACAAGTTAGTGTGATGTAAAACTTATAAACCACATTTTTCACGTGTCATAAAAAGCGAGGGCTTCTTTCGCTAACTTTCAACACTCGGTGTTTAACAAACGTTTTACTCCCTCGAAAGTGCGAAAACTGAAGGGTTGGACTATTTTGATAATAAGAGTAATAAATGATTGACCTTACCCTTAGGTTAACCTTTAGAATCGAAGGGTTTTCATCATTTTCATCAAACACATGGGAAAGGGTATGCACTTAAAATCGCTGCATACAATCTGGTTAACTCTCTTCACGACGCTAGTGCTATTGGTATCTAGTGTGGCGAACAGTGAGCCGTTGATGAATATTCAAATGATGTCTACTGCCATGGCTCACCATCCTTCTATGATGAGTGACAGCGAACACTGCGGTATGCCTGGCATGATGGACGTATCCATGACTGACGCTTCTATGTCCGAAGATGGCGATGCAAGAGAAACCAGCATGAACTGTGGTGGAGGCTCCGGCATGGTTCATACCTGCTGCACTGCCGCGTGTACGATAGTTTTCGTCCCCCTACCGAATCCTATCAATAGCCCAATGCCCGTCGTCTATCGCGCAACCATTACTCCTGAAGTTGCTTCCCCAGTCGTACACGTCAGCCGCGACCTGTACCGACCTCCTATAGCCTAAATCCGTCCTAGCATTCGACCCTGCGCGTGTATCGCAGGTTGTTTTAATGCGCCTGAACGATGAGGTAACAAGGCTTTACTGTTCCCGCAATAAAATCCGCACCTCCATCGATCCGGCGAACACTGGATTTAGATTATGGATATCAAACCATACCGCTTAGCTGCACCTATTTTTATGGTGGCTCTGGTCGCTGCACCAACCTTGGTTAACGCCGCAGGTAAAGAGACGCACGCAGCGCAAAATTCCGCATCAAGTGAGCGAGCTTCAACGACCAAGCTTGCCCAACTGATCAACGTCGCTTTGAGTAACGATGGCAATCGTAAGCAATACTCTGCGCAATCTGCTGCCATGCGTGAAACGGGCGTCGCGAGCGCGACCTTGATGGACCCAAAACTGAAAGTGGGTTTTGGCGGCTTGCCTGTCGACAGCTTCAAATTCGATGAAGACCCAATGACCAACATCTCCGTTGGTTTAATGCAACAGTTTGAGCGTGGCTCTACGCTTGATTTGCAACAGAAGAAAGCCAATCAACAAGCCGATGGCCTTGGGCTTCAAGTTCATGCTCGTGAGCTTGAGGTAGCCAACAGCATGACTCAACTTTGGTTAGAGCTTGGTTACCAGCAACGCGCTGAGCAAATCATGCTTGAGAATCGCAAGTTGATGAAGGAGATGGAAAGCTTTATTCAAACCAACTATTCGATTGGTAAGAGTGAAGCGCAAGATCTGCTCAACGCCCAACTTCAAGTCAGTAAATTGGATGAGAAACTGCAAGCCAACGCACAAATGCAACGTCGTCTTATCTCTCAACTCTCCGAATGGTTGGGGTCAGACTGGTTGGCAAACGAAGAGGCTCTGCACGCGAGCAATCAATTGAACTGGGACACACTGAACAGCAAACTTGCTGCCAGTCAGGGTTCCACCAAGCATTATCAGCAACTCAGCCAACACCCGATGGTTAAGATGGCCGACGTCAGCATTTCTGCCAATAAAACGCAGGTGGAAATTGCTGAGCAAGCCTACAACCCACAATTTGGCGTCGAAGTAATGTACGCCTACCGCCAAGCCGACAACATGATGGGTGAACCCGCCTCCGATTTGGTCAGCGCTTACCTAACCATGGACATTCCGTTGTTTACGGGTGACCGCCAAGATCGCAATCTCGCGGCCGCTCAATACCAAGTTGGCGCGGCACAATCACAAAAAGACACCTTACTAACGCAGATGAATGCCAAGGTGAACACTTTGCTGGTTGATCGCGGCAACTTAACCCAACGCTTAGAACGTTATCAATCCACCTTATTGCCTCAAGCGAAAGCGCGCATTCAAGCCGTTGAGCGGGGTTATCAAAACAACACAGCTCAGTTTAACGATGTAATTTCTGCCACGACTGACGAGTTGGCTCTGCAATTAGAGCAACAACGTCTGCTGACCGATCTCAACATCGCAAACAGCAATTTAGCCACCCTACTCGGTGGTTTCGACTATCAAGTGGCTTCACCGGAAGCTAGCTCTATCTCGACATATTAATTTGTGATTCCCCAAGACCGTTGGGGCTACAGCTAGGCGGCAAACGAGAGAATCCCATGAGCATAGATCTTCTATGTGACTTGGGTGAACGAGAGCAGGCAACAACGCTGTAGCGTCAAATGTGAAGGGGAAAATAAGGTAAAACAATGAAAACATTAAAGATTGCAACCATCGCGCTGATTGTTGGTGGTGCTTTAGGGTTTGGTGCTAATCATTTTCTTACGAGCTCGGCTCACGACATGAGTGCGATGGGTGGCGAATCTGCTGCAAGCTCTAATGATCCGCTTTACTGGGTTGCCCCAATGGATCCGAATTACAAACGCGACAAGCCGGGTAAGTCCCCAATGGGCATGGATTTGATCCCGGTTTACGCAGAAGATCTATCCGGTGAACAAGACGCACCGGGTACAGTGACTATTGACCCTTCAGTGGAAAACAACCTCGGGGTTAAAACCGCAAACGCGACACTACAACAGCTATCACCACGCATCGAAACAGTTGGTTATATTGCCTTTGATGAAAGTCTGTTATGGCAAACCAACGTTCGTGTGGCGGGTTGGGTAGAAAAACTCTACATCAATGCCGTGGGTGAGAAAGTGAAGAAAGGCGATGTGCTTTTCACGCTCTACTCTCCTGAACTGGTTAAAGCACAAGAAGAATTGCTGAATGCGTACCGCACTGGCCGCAAAGGTCTTGTAAAAGGCGCGACCGAACGCTTGGTAACGCTTGGGGTTGACCGTGCTCAAATCAAATCCATTACTCGTAGTGGTAAAGCATCACAAACCATTGAAATCAAAGCACCTGCTGATGGCGTTATCGCGAGCTTAAACGTGCGTGAAGGTGGCTATTTGTCCCCTGCTCAAGCGGTGATCAGTGCAGGTCCTTTGGACAATGTTTGGGTTGATGCGGAAGTCTTTGAGCGTCAAGCGCACTGGATGAAAGGGGGCTCTCAAGCCACGATGACCCTTGACGCGATTCCGGGCAATGAATGGCAAGGTGTTGTCGATTACGTGTACCCAATCCTCGATCCGAAAACACGTACGTTGCGTGTGCGTCTTAAATTCCCTAACCCAGATGGCGCATTGAAGCCAAACATGTTCGCCAATATTGCCTTGCAGCCTGTCACTGACGACGCAGTATTAACGATTCCCAAATCATCTGTTATCCGCTCTGGCGGTATGACTCGCGTTGTTCTGGCGGAAGGTGATGGCAAATACCGTTCTGCTCGAATTGAAGTTGGCCGTGAAGCTGGCGAACAAATCGAAGTATTACAAGGACTTAAACAAGGCGACAAGATCGTTACGTCATCTCACTTCATGCTCGACTCTGAATCAAGCCAGTCGGCAGATCTGTCTCGCATCAATGGTGTAGAAGCAGCGGCAGAAACGGCATGGGCCAAAGGTGAGATCACGGATGTGATGAAAGATCACCGCATGCTGACCATCAACCACCAACCTGTACCAGAATGGGATTGGCCGGGCATGGTAATGAACTTCACTTTCGCAGATGGCGTTGAAATGGGTGACTTGAAAAAAGGTCAGGCTATCGAATTTGAAATGCAAAAGACGGAGTCCGGTCAGTACCAAATTATCGACTATAAGGCAGACAACAGCGTCATTGCGGCAGAAGTTTGGCTAACTGGTGACATCACTATGTTGATGGCCGATTTTGGCATGATCACCTTAAACCACCTACCCGTTGCAGAATGGAACTGGGATGCAGGCGAGATGAACTTCTCAGTGGGTGAAGACGTTGATTTATCGGGTTTTGAAGAAGGACAGAAAGTTCGGTTTCTAGTTGAAAAACAAGGATCTGACTACGTTCTTAAACAGCTAGTTCCTGCAACAACAGCCGTCGAGGGTTAATTATGATCAATGCTATTATTCGTTGGTCACTGAGCAACCGATTCCTAGTGTTGGTCGCGACCTTAGCCCTTGTATTAGGTGGACTTTACAGTGTAAAGAATACGCCTGTTGATGCGATTCCGGATCTTTCTGATGTGCAAGTGATCATCAAGACAAGCTATCCGGGTCAGGCTCCTCAAGTCGTCGAGGATCAAGTCACTTACCCACTCACCACCGCCATGCTTGCCGTGCCGGGTGCTGAGACAGTTCGTGGTTACTCCTTCTTTGGTGACTCTTACGTTTATATCATTTTCAACGATGATACCGACATGTACTGGGCACGTTCGCGCGTGTTGGAGTACTTAAGCCAAGTAACACCAAAGCTGCCACCGAACGCAAAACCAACCCTAGGTCCTGATGCAACGGGCGTGGGCTGGGTTTACAGCTACGTATTACAAGACAAAACCGGCAAGCATGATTTGGCGGATCTTCGCAGCCTGCAAGACTGGTTCTTGAAATACGAATTGCAAACCGTTGATGGCGTTTCTGAAGTCGCTACCGTGGGCGGTATGGTGAAGCAGTATCAAGTGCAGATTGATCCTGCCAAACTGCGTGCGTACAACCTCACTTTGCAACAAGTGAACATGGCAATCCAAAACGGTAACCAAGAAACCGGCGCGTCCGTTATCGAAGTTGCGGAAGCCGAACACATGGTTCGTACCACGGGTTACCTAACCAGCATTGAAGACATCAAATCACTGCCTCTAAAAGTCACCGAGAAAGGCACGCCGTTGCTATTAGGAGACATAGCAGACATTAACCTTGGCCCACAAATGCGCCGTGGTATCTCAGAGCTGAATGGCGAAGGTGAAGCGGTCGGTGGCGTTATCGTGATGCGCTTTGGTGAAAACGCCAGTGAAGTGATTGCGAAAGTCAAAGACAAACTCGCAGACCTACAACGCAGCCTGCCAGAAGGCGTGGAAATTGTTGCAACTTACGATCGCTCTACCCTTATCGATTCAGCGGTAGAAAACCTATGGAAGAAGCTTGCAGAAGAGTTCATTGTCGTTGCGATTGTGTGCGCGTTATTCTTATTCCACATTCGTTCTTCGTTGGTTATCGCTCTGAGCCTACCGGTTGGCATTCTCACTGCGTTTATCGTAATGCATTGGCAAGGCATCAACGCCAACATCATGTCCTTGGGTGGTATTGCAATTGCCATCGGTGCCATGGTGGATGGGGCAATCGTAATGATTGAAAACGTTCACAAGCACATTGAACGAACGCCATTGACCGACAAGAACCGCTGGCAAGTAATTGGCAAAGCCGCAGAAGAGGTTGGCGCACCGCTGTTCTTCTCGTTGCTTATCATTACTCTTAGCTTCGTACCGGTGTTCGCCTTAGAAGGCCAAGAAGGCAAGATGTTCTCGCCGCTTGCGTTCACTAAGACTTACGCCATGGCAGCGGCAGCAGGTTTGGCAATCACACTCGTCCCTGTTCTTATGGGCTACTTCATTCGCGGTAAGGTGTTACCGGAGCACAAAAACCCGGTTAACCGTGGCTTGGTCGCATTGTACCGCCCGCTGTTGAACACCAGCTTAAAATACCCTAAGACCATGATTGTTATCGCATTAGGTCTGATGGCTTCGGCTTACTACCCTACCAGTAAACTGGGTAGCGAGTTCATCCCGCAGCTGGATGAGGGCGACTTGATGTACATGCCAACGACCTATCCGGGTATCTCGATTGGTAAGGCGCGTGAGCTTCTACAACAAACCAACAAGCTGATCAAAACCGTTCCAGAAGTGAAAACCGTATGGGGCAAGATTGGCCGAGCTGAGACCGCAACCGATCCAGCACCACTCACCATGATCGAAACCGTGATTCAGTTGAAGCCACGCTACCAATGGCGTGAAGGCGTAACAACCGAGTCACTACGCAAAGAGTTCGACAAACTGGTTCAGTTCCCTGGTCTTACTAATGCTTGGGTAATGCCGATCAAAACGCGTATCGACATGCTGGCAACGGGCATCAAAACCCCTATCGGCATTAAAATCGCCGGACCCGATCTGAAAGTAATTGAGAAGATCGGCTCTCAGTTGGAGCCAATTCTTAATGGCGTACAAGGTACAGCATCGGTTTATGCAGAACGTGTAGCAGGTGGTCGATATATCACGATCGACATTAAACGTCGTGCCGCAGCGCGTTATGGCTTAAGCATCAAAGACGTTCAGCAAGTGATCTCCACTGCGGTGGGTGGCATGAATGTGGGTGAAACCATCGAAGGCTTGGAGCGTTACCCAATCAACGTTCGTTACCCACAAGACTACCGAGATTCAGTGGTTAAACTGCAAAACCTACCATTGGTGACACCAAATGGCGCTCGTATTGCGCTGGCTGACGTAGCGGACATTCGTTACGAAGATGGTCCTCCAATGATCAAGACAGAAAACGCACGTCCAAACGGCTGGGTATTTGTCGACATCGATGGTCGTGACCTTGGCTCTTACGTCGTGGAAGCACAGCAAGTCGTGGCCGATCAACTAGAACTTCCTGCGGGTTACTCACTGGCTTGGTCTGGTCAATACGAATACATGGAACGTGCGAAAGACCGCTTGAGTGTCGTGGTACCAATCACCACCGCCATCATTATGCTGCTGCTTTACTTCAGCTTCCGTCGCGTCGGTGAAGTGATGATCATCATGCTTACCCTACCCCTCGCTATGGTCGGTGGTTTGTGGCTTATGCATATCCTCAACTACAACTTCTCAATTGCCGTTGGGGTCGGCTTTATTGCCCTAGCAGGTGTCGCGGTTGAAATTGGGGTCATCATGCTCGTCTACCTCAACCAAGCATGGCACTACAAAAAGCTGGATGCGGAAGAGAGCCAACAGAAGCTTGAAGCGAAAGACCTAACTGATGCCATTCGTGAAGGTGCAGGCCTGCGTGTTCGCCCAGTAATGATGACGGTACTGACAGTCATTATTGGCCTTATTCCGATCATGTACGGCGAAGGTACAGGATCAGAAGTAATGCAACGTATCGCCGCACCAATGATTGGTGGTATGGCATCAGCACTGCTGCTGACGCTGTTGGTACTTCCAGCCATCTTCAAGCTGTGGAAACAACGTGAGTTGCGCCAAAGCAATGCGACTAATCACCAAGCTAGCACACAAGCTAGTGATGTAAACAACAACGCTTAATCCCTACCTTCCCCTCAAACATGCCGTTTTGAGGGGAAGCAACCAAGTTATTAATGAATTAAAACAAGGATATAAAAATGAAAAAGACACTAATCACTCTTGCTCTAGCCCTAACAACAACGACTGCGTTTGCTCAAATGGATCATTCAAACATGGACCACGCGAACATGGATCATAGCAATATGAAGCATGAAAATATGGACCACGGCAGCATGAAGATGGACCACAGTAAAATGGACCATTCAAACATGATGGATATGCCGGGCATGTCGGCAGTAGGTATGCCAGCAAAAGGCGCAAAACCAGACAAGGTGGTACACGTTATCTTGGGTGATGACATGACCATCAAGTTCAAGAAAGACGTAAAGATTGAACCAAACGATGTGGTGCAATTTGTCGTGATGAACACCGGTAAGATCAACCACGAGTTCACAATCGGTTCGGCCAAAGAGCAGCTAGAACATCGCGAAATGATGAAGACGATGAGCGGCGATCACATGCATGACTCAGGCAACGCTGTTACGGTAGAACCGGGGAAAGCGAAGCAGTTGTTGTGGCATTTCCACGGTGACAACAACGTTGAGTTCGCGTGCAACATTCCGGGCCATGCAGAATCGGGCATGGTTAAAAAGATTGAACTGTAAGTAATTATCCAAATAGACAAAGGAGCTGATGATTCAGCTCCTTTTATTTCTGGATCAAACTATTCGTTAGCTCATGATAAGAAATTCTGAGCCAGTGTCTCTCGCTAAGATATTTTTGTGACCGAATCACCGACGTAATATATAAGCCAAACTACAGGCCTTGATAGCAACACTCTTCTCCCCATATTGAGACCGTTTAAGCGTATTGCAAAGAATCCTACATAAAATAGACATAGATTTAACAGTGTTTAGAGTATTGGCTCGTTATAGTTTACGTGACATCGCTACCGTGCGAACTAAAACTAAAATTGAAGAACACGATCCATGAAAAAGTTAATTTTGTTGGCTGGGCTAATGGTTTGCTCAACCCTAAGTTACGCGTCCCAATTGAATGAGGACATTTCTCTCCTCGAGCAACAAACCTCAAGCAGAATTGGGGTGTCAGTTTGGGATACCCAAGCAGACGAGCGTTGGGATTACCGTGGCGATGAACGCTTCCCACTCATGAGCACATTCAAAACCCTAGCTTGTGCCAAAATGCTAAGTGATATGGACAGCGGTAAGCTAAGTAAAAATGCGACCGCAAAAGTCGATGAGCGCAGTATTGTTGTATGGTCTCCAGTGATGGATAAGCTCGCAGGCCAAAACACACGCATAGAGCACGCGTGTGAAGCCGCTATGTTAATGAGTGATAATACCGCAGCCAACTTAGTATTAAATGAAATTGGCGGCCCTAAGGCCGTAACAATGTTTCTGCGAACAATTGGAGATAAAGCAACGCGCCTAGACAGAATAGAACCTCGCTTGAACGAAGCCACACCAGGCGACAGCCGCGACACAACCACACCTAACGCCATACTAAACACTCTTCGAACTTTGGTCGAAGGCGAAACGTTGTCTTATGAGTCTCGTGTACAATTAAAAATCTGGATGCAGGACAACAAAGTTTCAGACTCGTTAATGCGTTCTGTATTACCAACAGGTTGGTCTATTGCAGACCGTTCTGGTGCGGGAGGTCATGGTTCGCGTGGCATTAACGCGATTATATGGAAGGAAAATCATCGACCTGTTTACATTAGTATTTATGTCACAGAAACCGAGCTCTCACTTCAAGCTAGGGACCAACTCGTTGCGCAGATAAGTCAGTTGATTTTACAAAAGTACAAAGACAATTAAGTCACCACTCACCTGACCCTATTTGTATCCTTTTCTAGCCCTTCTATTCCAGAAGGGCTCATTCTGTACTTCCATCTTAAAAACACCACTTATTGAGTAATGACTTACTTATAAATAGGTATAAGATTTACTTATTTAGGGTGAGTTAACGCCCACATTAAGCAACCAAATGCACACAGACGGCGATAATTGAACCATACTCTTACCAAGAAGCACATTTTCTACAAAATAGCTTCACGTAATTTATTGTTGGTATTTGCAACATTGCCAAGGAGATGTCTATTGAGACTTGAAAGAACTTTTAACCCTGATGACTTATCGATGCAAAACATGGAAAGTCCGATATGTATGCCGATAGGGTTTGTTCACTTTTTAGCTCAATCGGAAACACTACAGCAAGTACTTGATACGGTGGCAGAATGGATAAATCGTATATTTAATTCTGACCGTGCGAGTATCACACTTTATGAAAACAATGATCATTTAAAGGTCTACTCTTTCTCTGGTAGTAAAGCGATTCCCGCTGAATTTTTAGTGCCCATTCATCAAGCGTTTGTTGGCCGAGTGTTCAAAAAGCAACAACTGATGATCTGCGACGATGTTACGCAATCTGATGAGATCGATTGTGTGATGCTCGCATCCAATGGTATGGGTACGTGTATGGACGCGCCTTTAATGCACGGTAAAGTCTGCCTAGGAACGCTTAACGTTGCGCATCATCAAACGCACATTTACACAAACGAACAAGCGGCACAGCTTCAGTGCATAGCTAATTGGATTGCTTTAAACATTGCCCTTCATATACAGATTATGAAAATGGAGCACCTCGCCACGACGGATGATCTAACAGGTATTCCAAACCGCAGAGAGTTCATGCGACAAATCGAAAGCCGCCTAAATGAATACCGAACCCAGGGCATTGACTTCCATGTTGCTATTTTAGATCTCGACAATTTTAAAAGCCTCAATGACCGATTTGGTCATGACGCAGGCGATAAATCACTGATCCATGCAGTTAATACTATTAAAAGTCATCTACTTGATTGTGACTTACTTGCCAGAGTTGGTGGTGAAGAGTTTGCCATCGTATTAAGAAGTCGCTCATCACAGCAAGCTCTAGACACATTAGAAACAATTCGTAATGCACTAGAAACGACGACCGTTCAACATTCAGGTTGTGATATGAGCTTCACCGCGAGTATTGGGGTAACTCAAGTCTGTCGTCTCGACGACTCATTTGAACCATTAGTTAAACGCGCAGACTTAGCACTTTACAAGGCAAAGGAAACCGGAAGAAATCGCGTTGAGTTTCATATTGGTGAAGAAAGGTAGAAAAAGTAAATTACCACCTTCTAAAGAAGGTGGCTTTGTGTGAGCCCCCTAAAAGGGGGCCTTTGTTTAGTCCAGCG
>NZ_JAWOUN010000007.1:0-62026 GCF_033339395.1 Vibrio sp. 397
AATGGAGGCGCCTCCCGGAGTCGAACCGAGGTCCACGGATTTGCAATCCGCTGCATAGCCACTCTGCCAAGGCGCCTCATTTGTGAATAAAGCTAAGCTTTTTCACCACCCTTTCGAGCCTTGCTCTCTTGGGTACGGGATGCATTCTACGGATTCGAGCGATCGAGTCAACACTATTTTTATTTTTTTAAATCGTTTGACTAGAATTTGTGCGAAAGACGATGGATTGCTTAGTTTTAATACTAAAAATCGCTTAAATACACTTGTTTATCATAAAACTTTGGCTACGCCTTACACTGCTGGCCGTGCGTTGCGTGCATTGAAGTATTAATAATCAGAAGACTCGCCTCTCTAAGACTCTCCAAGGACAAAAACAAGACTTAGATCACAAATAGAACTCTATCGAAGCAAAAGCCCCAGATACAAATTGCAAACATGGCCGTTAGCAAGCATTGAAAAGCGAGAGAAGCCAAAAAATGCTGTAGATTGTCTTAGATACAAAAAAGCAGGCTATTAAGCCTGCTTTCTAACATCAGAATTTAATGGTGCTCTTCATTCAACAGATCGTCTTTCGCAGCAGCCAAATATTGAATCATTGACCAATATGTCAAGAAAGTTGCCACATACAAGGCCGCAAAGCCTAGCCAAACCATCCATTCATCGTAACGCCATATCAACACCCATAAGGCGAACATTTGCGAAACAGTTTTTACTTTGCCAACCCAAGATACCGCAACACTTGCTCGCTTACCGATTTCAGCCATCCATTCTCGCAATGCTGAGATAATGATTTCTCGCGCAATCATCGTTACCGCAGGAATGGTCACCCAAATTGAATGATAATGTTCCGTGATTAGAATCAATGCCGTTGCCACTAGCACTTTATCAGCGACAGGATCAATAAACGCGCCAAAACGAGAAGTTTGGCCAAGTTTACGGGCCAACATGCCGTCAAGCCAGTCAGTAAAACCCGCTACCCAAAACACCATTGCTGCTGCAAACGGTGCCCATGAATAAGGTAGATAAAAGACAACCACAAAAACAGGGATTAGGAACAGTCTAAGAAGAGACAGAATGTTCGGGATATTCAAACGCATTTTATTATTCTCTTACACATTGCGGCTTAATGTTGCGCGATTTTCCTTATTGTTTCAATGCTTGGAAAATAATTTCTGCTAAAGAGTGACTTATTCCCGGTACTTTGGCGATTTCTTCGACACTTGCACGTTTAAGTTCTTGTAACCCACCCATGTACTTGAGTAACGCCTGACGTCGTTTAGGGCCGATTCCCTCAATCCCTTCGAGTGCACTCGTACGTCTGGTTTTACCTCGCTTAGCACGGTGCCCCGCTATAGCATGGTTATGGCTTTCATCACGAATATGTTGGATAAGATGCAGCGCAGGAGCATCGCTTGGTAAATGAAACTCGTCCCCATCGACTGTAATCAGCGTTTCTAAACCTGGTTTGCGAGTAACGCCTTTTGCAATACCAATCATGATAGGACGCTTTGGCCAATCCCCCCAGTACTGCGAAATGATGTCATGCGCACGATTTAACTGACCTTTACCGCCATCGATAAAGATGATGTCGGGAATTTTCTCTACGTCCAATTGCTTCGAATAACGACGCTCCAACGCTTGTCCCATTGCTGCGTAATCATCACCACCGGTAATCCCAGTAATGTTGTAGCGACGATACTCTTGCTTTACGGGGCCTTCGTTGTTGAACACCACACATGACGCAATCGTACTTTCCCCCATCGTATGGGAGATATCAAAACATTCCATTCGAGCTATAGACTCCAACTTCAATGTTTCGCGAAGCGCATGAAAACGCTGATTAATCGTCATCTTGTGATTGATTTTGGTGGTAATCGCCGTTAGTGCATTCGTGTTCGAAAGCTTGAGATACCTTGCTCGAGAGCCAGTTGGCGACGTATGAAAATGAACCTTACGGCCTGCCACTTCACTTAACGCTTTCTGTATTGGCGCAATATCTTCTGCCAACTCTTGATTCAAAATAATACGAGAAGGAATTGTACGTGCTTCGTTATGGCTCAAATAGTATTGAGTCAGAAAACTATCGAACACTTCCTGCTGGCTTGTATTTTGTGGGATTTTCGGAAAATGGCTACGGCTACCAAGCACTTTGCCTTGGCGTATCATCAGGATATGGATACACGCGATACCATTCTCCTGAGCAAACCCGAGTACATCCATATCATCCATGCTGTCTTCTGAGACGTACTGCTGCTCTTGAACACGCCTAATCGCTTGGATTTGATCGCGAAATTTAGCGGCATCTTCAAAGCGCAATTGCTGACTGGCATCTTCCATTTTCTCAATCAACTGTTTGAGTACTTGCTGATCTTTGCCTTGCAAAAACATGCGCACAAAGCCAACCAACTCTGCATATTCTTCATCAGAAATGATGGTATTAACGCATGGTCCTGCACAACGACCAATTTGGTACATCAAACATGGGCGCGTTCGGTTGGAATAGACAGTGTCTTCACACTGGCGCACAGGAAATATCTTTTGCAGCAAATGCAATGTTTCTCTTACTGCACCAGAATCTGGGTAGGGGCCAAAATATTCACCTTTGCGCTTCTTGGCGCCACGGTGGATAGAAAGCCGTGGGTGCTTATGACCGCTAATAAAGATATAAGGGTAAGACTTATCATCTCGCAGCAACACATTGTATTTCGGTAAATACTGCTTGATGTAGTTATGCTCTAAGATCAGCGCTTCTGTCTCAGTATGAGTCACCGTGACGTCTATTTTGGCGATATTACTGACAAGCGCGCGAGTTTTCTCACTGTCTACTTTTTTTCGAAAGTAGCTTGAAAGGCGCTTTTTAAGGTCTTTGGCTTTACCTACGTAGATTACAACAGCTTCGGCGTTGTACATTCTGTAAACGCCGGGCTGATGAGTTACTGTCTTGAGAAAGGAAGCCGAATCGAAAGGAGGATTCACGCTAAAGGGTCTCGGTGTCCAGCATTCCGTGGCGAATCGCTAAGTGAGTTAACTCAACGTCACCATTAATGTCCAATTTACTAAAGAGTCGGTAGCGATAGCTGTTGACTGTCTTTGGACTTAAATTAAGTTGCTCAGAAATATCCGTTACCTTTTGGCCTTTGGTGATCATAAGCATGATCTGCAATTCACGTTCGGATAAGTCTTTAAAAGGGTTCTCAGAGGCTGGAGAAAATTGACTCAATGCCATCTGCTGCGCAATCTCTGGCGAGATGTAACGCTGCCCACTATTAACTACACGAATCGCATTCACCATTTCGTCAGGGCCAGCACCTTTGGTTAAATAACCAGACGCACCTGCCTGCATCACCTTGGTTGGAAACGGGTTTTCTGTATGAACGGTAAGTACGATGATTTTCACATCAGGATTCACGCGAAGAATTTTTTTAGTGGCTTCCAAGCCGCCAATTCCTGGCATGTTCATGTCCATTAAAACGACGTCAGCATGATTACTGCGACACCATTTTACTGCATCTTCACCGCTGTCAGCTTCTCCTGCTACGTTCATTCCACGGACGTCTTCAATAATACGTCGTATCCCTGTGCGAACCAGCTCGTGATCATCTACAAGGAAAACATTTATCAAACTTGTATCTCCACACTTTGTATTGGTTCTGCACCCACATAACCATTATTTGTTAAATGTGGATATCAGTATGACTGCCTATATACTAACGTAATCGACAAAAAATTGCTTTCTATGAATATGTGCTGAAACGCAAACTTTAGCAAGAACTTATTCATAAACCACTCTATTATTTTAGAGCGTGATGAGCAGAACCGAAATCTAAGAAAAGACAATTAACAACATTAAGTACAATAAATCAAGTAACTAGGTTTCATATTGCCCAGAGAAACACGCTATAACTTAAAATGACACTGTCCCTCTTGCACCAAAGACTAACTTGTAATCACTAATTCCAGCAAAAATTTGAGACGCTTTCTTTACTGGTTATTTTTACAGTTCTTAGTGTTAAACTAACGTTCTTCAAGTTTTCTAAGGTTTCTCACATTTGAATATTCAACAAGGCTTCCTGCTAACTCGACAGGCACGAGACATCAAAGGTCAAACTCAAATCGAGCTGTGGCTTTCGACAGAAGCAGGTCCTACTCAGTTACTTATTAATGGTGAGAAGCCAGTATTTTTCATCGCTCAGAAACACTCAGAGCAAGCAAAGACACTCGCACGAGAAAAAAATGTATTCGTCGACATCCGCTTTTTGGATCTCAAAACGTTTGAACATACGCCTCTTGCTGCCTGCTATACCAATGTAACCAGAGACGCTCTCGCACTCAAAGACACATTCGCTCAAAAAGATATCACTACGTATGAAAGTGATATTCGCCTCGCCGATCGCTACCTAATGGAGCGTTTTATCAAAGGAAGTATCGAGTTTACAGGCAATGTGACTCGCACCAATGGCTACCAACGCGTTCAGAGCGCAAAATGCCGTGCGGGGCAATATGAGCCGAAGTTAAACGTTGTCTCGTTAGATCTAGAATGCTCTGAGAAAGGCACTCTTTACTCAATCGGATTAGACAGCGTCATGGATTCCCGCGTTATCATGATCGGAGAACCAGAACCTTCGGAGACACCGATACAATGGGTTAAGGATGAAAAAGCACTTCTAGAAGCACTCATCGTTTGGTTTAAACAATTCGACCCCGATGTCATTGTCGGTTGGAACGTCATTGATTTTGACTTTCGTCTGCTACACAAACGAGCAGAATGGCACAACATGAAGCTAATGCTTGGTAGAGCAGACCAAGCCAGCTTTTTCAGAAGTTCATCTCAAAGCCAACAAGGGTTTATTTCCATTCCAGGGCGAGTTGTAATGGACGGTATCGATACGTTAAAAACGGCGACTTATCACTTTCGGTCTTGGTCATTAGAGTCTGTATCTCAAGAACTCTTAGGGGAAGGGAAAGAAATCCACAACGTTCATGACCGCATGGATGAGATCAATCGTATGTACCGCTCCGACAAACCATCGCTGGCTAAATATAATTTACAAGACTGCGTGTTAGTGAATAAGATTTTCAATCACACTCACCTGCTAGACTTTGCAATAGAGCGCTCTCGTCTCACTGGTGTCGAACTGGATCGTGTCGGCGGTTCGGTTGCAGCATTCACAAACCTATACATGCCTCAGATACACCGAGCAGGCTACGTTGCCCCAAACCTACACCCTGAAAATTGGATTGCGAGCCCCGGCGGTTACGTGATGGACTCCATCCCTAACCTATATGATTCTGTTTTAGTATTGGATTTTAAGAGTCTATATCCATCGATTATTCGCTCTTTCTTGATTGATCCTATGGGTTTAGTTGAGGGGTTATTGCTCGATATTGGAAAAGAAGAAAATCAGGCTGTACCTGGCTTTCGCGGTGGGCAGTTCCATCGTACGAAACACTTTTTACCAGAAATGATTGAAAAGCTTTGGGCAGCACGTGATGTTGCAAAGAAGAACAATGAAAAAGCTTTTTCTCAGGCAATCAAAATCATCATGAACTCCTTTTATGGCGTACTGGGCTCATCGGGATGTCGTTTCTTTGATACTCGGTTAGCTTCTAGTATTACCATGCGCGGACATGAAATCATGAAGCAAACTAAGGTGCTGATCGAGGAGCAAGGATATCAAGTGATTTACGGCGATACGGATTCCACATTCGTGTCGTTGAATCGACCATACAGTCAAGTAGAAGCTGACGCTGTTGGAAATCAATTAGTTGATTACATCAACTCTTGGTGGCAAGAACACCTGCGTTCTGAGTACAACCTAACATCTATGTTGGAAATCGAGTATGAAACCCATTATCGCAGATTCCTTATGCCAACGATTCGTGGCGCAGAAACTGGCTCGAAAAAGCGCTATGCGGGTTTAATCGGTGAAGGAAAGCAAGAACGGATTGTATTTAAAGGGTTAGAAAGTGCCCGTACTGACTGGACCTCGTTAGCACAGAAATTTCAAAATACACTCTATAGCATGATTTTCCATGGTGAAGATCCAAGCGACTATGTCCGAGAGATGGTTGAGAAAACTAACAACGGTGAATTTGATGAACAGTTGGTGTATCAAAAGCGACTGCGAAGAAAACTGCATGAGTATCAGAAGAACGTCCCGCCACAAGTGCGTGCAGCTCGTTTAGCCGATGAGATAAATGCCAAGCTTGGCCGCCCATTACAGTATCAAAACAAAGGGCGAATTGAATACATTATTACCGTGAACGGCCCTGAACCTTATGAGTACCTCAATAGCCCGATTGATTATCAACATTACATTGATAAACAACTCAAACCCGTTGCGGATGCGATTCTCCCTTTCATTGGGACGGACTTTGACAGGCTTTCAGCGCCACAAATGGGGTTGTTTTAGCCGATACGAAACTCTGTTTTCTGGTACTGTTTGACTAACCAATCACCAAACGCATCAATTAGCCCGATAACAGAACGCTTGGGAATACCCCGGCCAGAAAGTAAAATTTCTAGCCGCTCGATCTCAAGCTGCTTTTCAGGATGATAAGTTAAGAATACCTTGCCACATTGTATAGGGTCATCAAACCAACGTTTATCTCGATACATCACCAAAGAGTATGACGCTCTTAGTAACTTTTTAGCAATCACGCGCTGGGCGGCCACCTGCTCTTCTATCGTCTTCGCTTGTACGATTTTTTTGCGATACACCGTAATCCAATCTTCCACATCCATATTCCAGTGCTTAGCAATTTCCCAACTTGGGACGTAATCACCAAAACAGTCTGCTAGATCATCACCATAAACACAGACACAGCAATGCTTAAGCATAAAGCCCCAAGTGAAAATACTGTCTAAATTAGCCACTTCATTCACTAAGGCTGTACGGACCGATACACCATTAACGTGAGGGTAACTCTGCTGCGCACGCCACTTAATTGTGTTGAGCAAAGTCGCGCGATTGTGCTCAAAGGATGATTGAGTAACGACAACCAGGTCTAAGTTCGACTTCCCAACGATCGCTGTTTTACGAGCAACACTACCGTATACATAAACGCTGTGTAAGTTTTGCCCCAATCCACCTTTGAGACAAGCGGTGACTTCCCTAATTAAAGGCGCAAACTCTGGTTGAAATGGTTGTTTAGGATCGATAAGAGGCAGAGACATGACTTAAAACGTGTTCTCAGATGGTTCAAGAAGTTGGGCTATATGTTCTCTTAGCCGACTCACCGAATCAAGTCCATTCAGGTGTTTAGTCATGGGAGTAACAACAAATTTCTGCAATGAATTTTAATGCTAGGCGGCTAACTTAGCGCTATAATCACCGAGTTTTGCTTAATAAGTATGAATAGGAATATACAATGCCAAAGGCAAGTGAAATCAAAAAAGGCTTCGCAATCGAGTCTAATGGTAAAACTCTTCTAGTTAAAGACATCGAAGTAACGACTCCTGGCGGTCGTGGCGGCGCTAAAATCTACAAAATGCGTTGTACAGATCTAAACACGGGCGCACGTGTAGATGAGCGTTACAAGTCTGATGACGTTGTTGAAACGGTAGAAATGAACAAACGTGCAGTTGTGTACTCATACGCTGACGGCGATGAGCACATCTTCATGGATAACGAAGACTACTCACAATACACATTCAAGCACAATGAAGTTGAAGACGACATGCTGTTCATCAACGAAGATACACAAGGTATCCACATTATCCTTGTTAACGGTGCTGCAGTGGGTATTGAACTACCATCTTCTGTTGAGCTAGTGATTGAAGAAACTGACCCTTCAATCAAAGGTGCTTCTGCATCTGCTCGCACTAAGCCAGCGCGCTTCGCTTCAGGTCTTGTCATCCAGGTTCCTGAGTACATTGCAACTGGTGACCGTGTTATCATTAACACAGCTGAACGTAAATACATGAGCCGAGCATAAGCATGTCTGATTTGATTTCTTACGACGACGTCATCGACGCAGCGTACGACATTTTCCTTGAGATGGCTCCGGATAACCTAGAGCCTGCTGACGTGATTCTGTTTACTGCGCAATTTGAAGATCGTGGTGCCGCAGAACTTGTTGAAACCGGTGATGACTGGGTTGAACATGTTGGCTTCGAGATCGACAAAGAAGTATATGCAGAGGTTCGTATCGGCCTAGTAAATGAGGAAAATGACGTTCTTGATGACGTATTTGCTCGTATGCTAATCAGCCGAGACCCTGAACATAAGTTCTGCCATATGCTTTGGAAACGCGATTAACGTTTCTTCATCATGAACAAAAATACCAGCCTAGTGCTGGTATTTTTTTATCTGTTGTTTTTGTTTAGCTGAGATATTTGTTTATCCAAAGCACCCTGCTCTATATCGGCTTTAGATCCTTTTGTTATGTAACAGATAAGAAAAAGGCTTGCCGAATTGGCAAGCCTTTCTGATGTTTTGCTATCGATTAACGATGCTTGTTGCGTGCGCCTTGGTCACCAGCAGTCTTCTTCGGCTTACGACGAGAAGGGTTGTTGCTGCGACCTTTTGGCGTGTTAACACGCTCTTCATGGCGCTTAACTGCGCGACGAATTTTTTGGCTGCGTGCACGCTCACGTTTGCGTGACGTGTTGTCTTTGTTCAGATCAAGCATGGTTTCTTTCTCTGGACGAAGCTCTACAAGCTCACGCAAGTAGTTTACTTCTTTCAGGTCAAGCTCCATCCAACCGCCACGAGGCAGTTTCTTGTCTAAGAAGATGTCGCCGTAACGAACACGTTTCAGACGGCTAACGGTACACTCTTGCGATTCCCATAGTCGACGAACTTCGCGGTTACGACCTTCGTTGATAACAACGTAAAACGTGTGGTTCATGCCTTCACCACCCGCGTAAACAACATCTTCAAAGCGAGCTAAACCGTCTTCCAGTTCAACACCTTTTACTAGATTACGAACTTTCTGTTCAGTTACTTCACCGAACACACGTACTAGGTATTCACGTTCAACTTGGCGGCTTGGGTGCATTAAGCGGTTCGCCAGTTCACCATCCGTTGTGAAAAGTAGAAGACCAGAAGTGTTCGCATCCAGACGACCAACTGAAATCCAACGAGAGCCACGAATTTTTGGCAGACGATCAAAAACAGTACGACGACCTTCTGGATCGTGACGAGTACACAGTTCACCCTCAGGTTTGTAGTACGCAAGTACACGACAAATCACTTCTTCTTGAATCTTTGCAGAGACAATGTGACCATCGATACGAACTACGCTGCTCTCGTCTTCAAGTCTTTCACCAAGCTTAGCGACTACACCGTTCACGCTAACGCGACCAGATTTAATTAACGATTCAATCTCACGACGAGAACCGTGACCAGCACGTGCTAATACTTTTTGTAACTTTTCGCTCATTTATCTACCTATGTGTCGTCTTCACAGACGTCTAGACCAGGATTGGTCTGCATTTTGCTATTTACCCATTTCAGTGGGATTTTTCGGTCGGACATTATACGTAACTTTCTTAGTTAATGTAAGCTAAATCGGCGCCATTCTCCACACCAAAATTCACATCAAAAATGACCGAAATATTTGTCCTATTCTGCAACTTTTTTACTACTTAATGCAGGCATTGCTCAACGAGAATCCCACTAATATCGGTCTTCCTGAACCACTTTAACCACGCGGTACCTGATAAAATTGTCAGGGTTACAACAATAACCACTTGGGGTGTGTTTACTGTTCGTATTGCTAGAAAGCAACGAAAAATAAGCCGTCCCTGTTTGCTGCTAAGTAATACCAATCACCGTAGACAATGAGCGCTCATAGCAAAACAAGGTCGTGGGTAACAAGACAAAAATTGTCTTTAAGTCATTAGTTCACATCAAAAATAACACTAATGCTATCGTGTACTCTGACTCACTAGGTTCGCTCTGCACTCTCGGCGATTGGCATAAATCAGACAAAAAGGAATAGGACAATGTCTATGCTAAATCTCGACCTAAATTGGATTTTTGGGACATCTCAAGATGACGATATGACAGGCACAAAAGGCTCTGAAACAACCGATATTTTCTTCGGCTTCTGTGGTGATGATAAGTTTGTAGGATACGGAGGTAATGATATTGTCTTCGGTGGCTGGGGAGACGATACCTTGCTTGGTGGCCGAGGTAACGACTTTGTTTCTGGCGGTTTTGGAAACGATTTCCTATCCGGAGGATTAGGAAACGACAAACTCTTTGGTGGCTGTGGCGACGACACAATTTTTGATTATTCAGGCAACAACTACTTGAGTGGTGGCTGGGGTAACGACACGCTCGTTGTTGGTGATGGTGAATCGGTACTGAGCGGTGGCTGTGGAGACGACACCTTCGTGCTTACAAACCGCCTGGCTATTGGTGTACCTGATCAGCCAGTGTCTTCCAACGATATTGATGTTAAAGCCGACATTGTCGATTTTAATATTTTCCATGACAAACTTGTCTTTGATATGGGCCGAGACACTGATAACGATGGCATTCGAGATACGTTCTTGGATTCAGCGGATGATCTGACCTTATCTTACAATGAATGTGGCTGGGCAGTATTCTCAAGTGATGAATACAATGTTGAAGTGACACTAAACGGTGTGAGCTCTGCATACATCAACTATGCAGAACAAAATGGTATCGACATTTTCGATTTCGCTTAACCTCAATCAGTTAAGTTCAATGAGATATTCGATATGACAACTAAAATAGGAGGCGCGATGCCTCCTATTTTGTTTGACGGTGGTGTGCGTCTACTATTCGAATGGTGCAGGGTCACCTGATCCCAAACGAACTACAACAGGTTCACCTTCGCTAAAGTCAATTACAGTCGTAGGTTGTTCACCTAGGTAACCGCCATTAAGAATCACATCAACCGCATGTTCTAGTTTATCTCGAATATCCTCTGGATCAGATTCTGTTACGTCACTGCCAGGTAGAATCAACGACGTAGACATCATCGGCTCACCTAATGCTTCCAACAAGTCCAAGGCAATTTGATTGTCTGGAACACGGATACCGATGGTCTTACGTTTTGCATTCATCAAACGACGCGGCACCTCTTTTGTGCCTTTGAAGATGAAGGTGTAAGGACCTGGTGTGTTATTTTTCAGCAGTCGGAATGCAGAGTTATCCACTCGCGCATAGAGAGAAAGCTCCGACAAATCACGACACAGTAAAGTAAAGTTATGCTTATCATCCAGACGACGAATCTGACAGATTCGTTCCAGCGCCTGTTTGTTCTCCAACTGACAGCCAAGTGCGTACCCTGAATCAGTAGGGTAAACCACAACGCCGCCGTTACGAATGATTGCTACTGCTTGATTAATCAAGCGAGCCTGTGGGTTTTCTGGGTGAACGTAAAAAAACTGGCTCATTGTAATTCCTCATTATCGAGCCTCTCGGCTCTATATTTTTATGGGTTCTCGACTTCGTATTACTGAGTGTTATTCAACGAAGGATCTATTCCCCAATCTTTCCAAACTGGTTCGACGCCAGCAGGCAACCATAGGTTCCTTCCTAGCTCCATCCACGGTGATGGGTAGTGAAAATCACTGCCTTGAGAGGCTAATAGTTTGTATTGTATAGCATAATCAGCCAAGTTGCGCCTTTCTTGTTGCGCTTGCTGTGGCTGTGCAACTTCCATCGCATCACCACCCGCTTCGACAAACGCTGCTAGAAGACGCTTAATCCACTTCGCTGTCAACTTATATCTACCAGGATGCGCTAATACCGCCATTCCACCAGCCGCATGGATAGCATCAACCGCATCCTTCATCGAACACCAATTCGGTGGTACATAACCTGGGTTATTACGCGTTAGGTATTTTTTAAACACCATTTGCATGGTTTTTGCGTAACCATTATCTACCAACCATTTCGCGAAATGCGCTCTTGTCACTGGGGCATCACCGGCGATTTTCCTTACCTCTTCAAGCACACCTACTCGAGTTGCTTTTTGTAGTCGCTCTGCAATTAACTCAGATCGTGTTATGCGATGCTGCTTCTGCTGTTCTATAAGGGCAGATAATTGTTCATTTTCCGGATCGATATTCAGGCCGACAATATGAATGTCTTTGTTTTGCCAGACGGTCGATATCTCAATGCCATTGATGATTTTTATCGGCAAATTATTATCTTGAACGTATTGCTTAGCTAACGCCAAACCGTCAACCGTATCGTGATCAGTGATCGCCAAAACCTCGATATCAAAACTCAGCGCCCTTTCCACTAAATCTTTAGGTTCTAACCGACCGTCCGATGCAGTGGTGTGACTATGTAAATCAATTCTCATATTTTTATCGTTTTAATGCCGTTTTGGGGTTGACTTTTTACTCTCGCACTAGTTAACTAGTACACAAATACAAAGTATGTAATTTAAGGTTCACCATGTTACAAGAATTTAACCAAAACCAAAAAGCGAAAGTTGCGGTTTGTCTTAATAAGGCAAACTCATCAGATCTTGCTTGGTGGCGCACTTGGACTAGTTCTTGGTGGGCAAACGTATACTTCTAGTTTATAGAACCAAACGTTGTAAAGCCCGCTACTTAAGCGGGCTTTTTTGTTTTGTTGCTCATTTCACATTCAACTGCCTAAACATTAATCGAATATAGCCAACTCTAGATTGGGAGAACGTTTGCTTTATGCGACTATGTACGGCAGGAAGATTTAAACAGCTACAAGGAGGTCTTGTGAACAAGGCCATTGAAATTAAGAAACTTGGACAGCTTGAAGTGCTAACGGCTTCCGTCCCTTATACTCAAGACCCGACTCGCTTGTTCCACACACTATGTGAGAACAAAACTGACAGCCTATTGCTGGAATCTGCTGAGATCGATTCAAAGCAAAATTTAAAATCCCTGCTGATCGTAGATTCAGCGGTTCGCATTGTTTGCTTCGGCCATACCGTTAGCATGCACGCCTTGACCAATAACGGTAAAAACCTACTGTCTCACCTAAACCAGAACATCCGTGGTGACGTTGAGAGCAAGTTCGATGGCGAAACGCTAACTTTGCAGTTTAACCAGCCATGCGACACGTTAGATGAAGACTCTCGCCTACGTGAAGCCTCTTCTTTCGATGCGCTGCGTTTGGTTCAGCATAGTTTTGATATTTCACAGCAAGACAAACACGCAATTTTCCTTGGTGGTCTGTTTGCCTACGACTTAGTCGCAAACTTTGAGCCGCTTGGTAATGCCGAAGCAACAAATCAGTGTCCAGATTACGTTTTCTACGTCGCGGAAACACTACTTGTTGTCGACCATCAAACGGAATCTTGCCAGCTTCAAGCGACTTTGTTTGTTGATGGTTCAGAGAAAACAACGTTAGAGACTCGTATTGCAGAAATTAGCGTCCAGTGTGCAGCGCCAAAACTGTTGCCGAGTGCAGAGCAAATAACAGATGTAACGGTAGAACCTAGCGTGTCTGATGCAGACTTCTGCCAAACCGTTCGCGACTTAAAAGAGTTCGTAGTGAAAGGCGATGTATTCCAAGTTGTACCGTCTCGTAGATTCACTCTACCTTGCCCTTCTCCACTCGCGGCTTACAAAGAACTGAAACAAAGTAACCCAAGCCCTTACATGTTTTACATGCAAGATGAGCTGTTCACTCTGTTTGGCGCATCACCAGAAAGCGCGCTTAAGTATGAAACCGATACCAACCAAATTGAAATCTACCCAATCGCAGGCACTCGTCGCCGCGGTAAGCGCCCTAACGGCGAGATTGATTTCGACCTAGATAGCCGCATCGAACTTGAACTGCGTACCGACATGAAAGAAAACGCAGAACACATGATGTTGGTTGACTTAGCACGTAACGACGTCGCTCGTATTGCTCAAGCTGGCACTCGCCACGTAGCAGACCTTCTAAAAGTCGACCGTTACAGCCACGTAATGCACTTGGTATCTCGTGTAGTTGGTCAACTGCGTGAAGACCTAGACGCGCTACACGCATACCAAGCTTGTATGAACATGGGCACGCTAACTGGTGCACCTAAGATTCGTGCAATGCAGTTGATTCGCGATGTAGAAGGCGCACGACGCGGTAGCTACGGCGGTGCTGTGGGTTACCTTACCGGCGAAGGAACATTAGATACTTGTATCGTGATCCGCTCAGCGTACGTTGAGAACGGCATTGCTCAAGTTCAAGCTGGTGCAGGCGTAGTGTTCGACTCTGATCCGCAAGCGGAAGCAGACGAAACGCGCGGCAAAGCACAAGCGGTAATCTCTGCTATCCAAGCAGCGCATAAGTCACAATAAGGAATAGGGTTCAGAGATGGCTAATATCATTTTTATCGACAACTTTGACTCGTTCACCTACAACCTTGTGGATCAATTCCGCTCGCTAGGTCACTCAGTCAAGATTTACCGAAACAACATTCCAGCAGAAACCATTGAACAAGCGATAAACGAGCTTGAAAACCCGGTGGTTCTGCTGTCACCAGGTCCTGGTGCACCGTCAGAGGCAGGCTCAATGCCAGAGCTTATCCAACGTATGAAAGGCAAAGTACCGATGATCGGCATTTGTCTTGGTCATCAAGCAATTGTTGAAGCGTACGGCGGTACTGTTGCTGGCGCGGGCGAAATCATTCACGGTAAGGTCTCTATGATGGAGCACCAAAACCATGCGATTTACCAAAACCTACCATCACCACTTGCAATTGCACGTTACCACTCGCTGGTTGCGACCAAGGTTCCTGAGAGCCTAACCATCACAGCAGAAGTGGATGACTTGGTCATGTCTGTTGTACATGAAGAAGATAAAGTTTGCGGGTTCCAATTCCACCCGGAATCTATTATGACGACCTACGGAGCAACACTGTTGGCCAATGCCATTGAATGGGCACTTGAAGAACAAACTTCAGCGAACCCACTCACTGCTTAAAAAGCACTTGGCACATAAGAAATTTAGGAGAGGAAATATGGAAGCAATCATCAACCCTATTATTACCAAACTGTACGAGCAAGAATCGCTTACTCAGGAAGAGAGCCAACAGCTATTCGACATCATTATCCGTGGTGAACTAGATCCAATTTTGATGGCGTCAGCGCTGACTGCACTAAAAATCAAAGGCGAAACGCCAGACGAAATTGCAGGCGCGGCAAAAGCACTGCTGGCAAACGCAAACCCATTCCCTCGTCCAGATTATGATTTCGCGGATATCGTAGGTACTGGCGGCGACGGTCACAACACCATCAACATTTCAACCACTGCGGCGTTTGTTGCTGCAGCATGTGGTCTAAAAGTAGCGAAACACGGTAACCGCAGCGTTTCAAGCAAATCGGGGTCTTCTGACCTTCTTGATTCATTTGGTATCAACCTAGCTATGAGCGCAGAAGATACGCGCAAAGCGGTAGACGATATCGGTGTTGCTTTCCTATTTGCACCTCAA
The DNA here is from genome assembly GCF_033339395.1 of Vibrio sp. 397. Taxonomy (NCBI): domain Bacteria; kingdom Pseudomonadati; phylum Pseudomonadota; class Gammaproteobacteria; order Vibrionales; family Vibrionaceae; genus Vibrio; species Vibrio sp. 397. The sequence goes on from NZ_JAWOUN010000007.1 coordinate 15,391, forward strand.
TACCACGGTGGTGTGCGCCATGCGATGCCAGTGCGTCAAACCATGAAAACACGCACCATCTTTAACATTCTTGGCCCACTGATTAACCCTGCTCGTCCTAACATCGAATTGATGGGCGTTTACAGTGAAGAACTGGTTCGTCCTATCGCAGAAACCATGCTACAAATGGGTATGAAGCGCGCCGCTGTAGTACACGGCAGTGGTTTGGACGAAGTAGCAATTCACGGTGAAACAACCGTTGCCGAAATCAAAGACGGTAAGATCACAGAATACAAATTAACGCCTGCAGACTTCGGTCTAGAAGCGCACCCACTAGAAGCAATCAAAGGTGGCGATCCTGAAGAAAACAAAGCGATCATTACCAATATTCTGACGGGTAAAGGGACAGACGCACAATTGGGCGCAGTGGCAGTAAACGTTGCTCTGCTAATGCGTCTATTCGGCCACGAAGATTTAAAAGCCAACACGCAACAAGCGATTGAGGCAATGAATTCAGGCAAGGCGTACCAATTGGTACAACAACTTGCCGCACACGCTTAAGGAATTGAAGAAGATGACTGACTTCAACACTCAGCAAGCTGACAACCTGTCTGAACACGTTTCTAAGAAAGAAGCAGAAATGGCAGAAGTACTGGCGAAAATTGTCCGCGACAAATATCAGTGGGTAGCAGACCGTAAGATGTCTCAACCGCTAAGCACATTTCAGTCTGATTTGCTTCCATCGGACCGCAGCTTCTACGATGCTCTGAGTGGCGAAAAGACGACCTTCATCACCGAATGTAAGAAGGCATCTCCTTCTAAAGGTTTGATTCGTGATCACTTCGACTTGGATTACATTGCATCGGTTTACAACAACCATGCTGATGCGATTTCAGTCCTAACAGACGAGAAGTACTTCCAAGGTAACTTTGACTTTCTTCCTCAAGTGCGTGGTCAAGTCAAACAACCGGTTCTGTGCAAAGACTTCATGGTAGATACCTACCAAGTTTACCTAGCGCGTCATTACAGTGCTGATGCCGTGCTACTGATGCTTTCTGTCCTGAATGACGAAGAGTACAAAGCGCTAGAGGAAGCAGCGCACAGCCTGAACATGGGTATCTTGACCGAAGTCAGCAACGAAGAAGAGCTTCATCGTGCAGTTAAGCTAGGCGCACGCGTTATCGGCATTAATAACCGTAACCTTCGCGACCTAAGTACTGATTTGAATCGTACTAAAGAACTGGCACCGACAATTCGCGAACTGGCTCCTAACGCAACAGTAATCTCAGAATCTGGCATTTATACGCATCAACAAGTTCGTGATTTAGCGGAATACGCAGACGGCTTCTTGATTGGTAGTTCACTGATGGCAGAAGACAACCTAGAACTTGCTGTACGTAAAGTGACGTTAGGCGAAAACAAAGTGTGTGGCTTAACGCATCCAGATGACGCAGCAAAAGCGTATCAATCTGGCGCAGTATTTGGTGGCCTGATTTTTGTCGAGAAGTCGAAGCGTGCGGTTGACCTTGAAGGTGCTCGCTTAACCATGAGCGGTGCTCCACTGAACTACGTGGGCGTTTTCCAAAATCACGATATCGATTTTGTTGCTTCTGTCGTCACCTCTTTGGGTTTAAAAGCGGTGCAACTGCACGGTCAAGAAGACCAAGCTTACGTAAACCAACTCAAAGCCGAACTGCCAGCAACGGTAGAAATTTGGAAAGCTTACGGCGTGACTGATGCCAAGCCAGAACTGCTAGCAGACAACATTGATCGCCATTTATTAGATGCGCAAGTTGGCACTCAAACTGGCGGAACCGGTCAAGTGTTCGACTGGTCACTGATCGGCGACCCAAGTCAAATTATGCTAGCGGGCGGACTGTCGCCAGAAAATGCTCAACAAGCAGCGACACTAGGTTGCTTGGGATTAGATTTAAACTCTGGTGTAGAAAGCGCACCAGGCAAAAAAGATTCACAGAAGTTGCTCGCGGCATTCACTGCTATTCGCAACTACTAAAGCTGGATATCAGCTAAAAAATTTAAAGCTATTCGTAGCGAAAAATACGAGAAGGAATATAACGATGGCAAAACTGAATGCCTACTTTGGCGAATACGGCGGTCAGTACGTTCCGCAAATTCTAGTTCCAGCACTGGAGCAACTAGAGCAAGCGTTTATCGACGCGCAAGAAGATCCAGAATTCCGCAGCGAATTCATGACGCTTCTCCAAGAGTATGCGGGCCGTCCAACGGCTTTGACTCTAACTCGTAACCTAACCAAAGGTACGAAAACCAAACTGTACCTAAAACGTGAAGACCTACTTCACGGTGGCGCGCACAAGACCAACCAAGTGTTAGGTCAAGCGCTACTTGCAAAACGCATGGGTAAAAACGAAATCATCGCAGAAACAGGCGCAGGCCAACACGGTGTAGCAACTGCACTAGCGTGTGCGCTGCTTGGCCTTAAGTGTCGCGTTTACATGGGTGCAAAAGACGTTGAGCGTCAAAGCCCGAACGTATTCCGTATGAAGCTAATGGGCGCAGAAGTTATTCCTGTCCACTCGGGTTCAGCAACGCTTAAAGACGCATGTAACGAAGCGCTACGCGACTGGTCTGCAACTTATGAAGACGCGCACTACCTACTAGGTACAGCGGCAGGTCCTCACCCGTTCCCAACCATCGTGCGTGACTTCCAACGCATGATTGGTGAAGAAACGAAGAATCAGATTTTGGCACGTGAAGGCCGTCTTCCTGATGCGGTTATCGCATGTGTGGGCGGTGGTTCAAACGCTATCGGCATGTTTGCTGACTTCATCGAAGAAGAAAGCGTTCGCCTAATTGGTGTTGAGCCAGCAGGTAAAGGTATCGATACTGACCAGCACGGTGCACCACTTAAGCATGGTAAAACAGGCATCTTCTTCGGTATGAAAGCGCCATTGATGCAAGATCCAAACGGCCAAGTTGAAGAGTCTTACTCAGTATCTGCTGGTCTTGATTTCCCTTCAGTTGGTCCACAACACGCCCACCTAAACGCAATCGGCCGTGCTGAATACGACAACGTAACAGATGATGAGGCGCTAGAAGCATTCCAAGAGATTGCGCGTCACGAAGGTATCATCCCTGCTCTAGAATCTTCTCACGCACTGGCTCATGCACTGCGTATGGCTCGTGAGAACCCAGAAAAAGAGCAATTGTTGGTTGTTAACCTATCTGGTCGTGGTGATAAAGATATCTTCACTGTGCATGCCATCCTAGAAGAAAAAGGAGCAATCTAATGAGCCGTTATGAAAAGATGTTTGAGCGCCTAAACGAAAAGAACCAAGGCGCGTTTGTACCGTTCGTAACGGTTTGCGATCCAAACGCAGAGCAGTCTTACAAAATCATGGAAACACTGGTTGAGTCTGGCGCAGATGCCCTTGAACTTGGTATTCCATTTTCAGATCCGCTAGCCGATGGCCCAACCATCCAAGGCGCTAACATTCGCGCGTTAGATTCAGGTGCAACACCAGATATCTGCTTCGAGCAAATCGGTAAGATCCGAGCTAAGTACCCAGAGTTGCCTATTGGCCTTCTGATGTACGCGAACCTTGTTTACTCTCGTGGTATCGAGAACTTCTATGAGCGTTGTGCAAAAGCAGGCATCGATTCTGTTTTGATTGCAGACGTACCAACTAATGAAAGTGCTGAATTTGTTGCTGCTGCAGAAAAGTTTGGTATTCACCCAATCTTCATCGCACCACCAACGGCAAGTGATGAAACACTGAAGCAAGTATCAGAGTTGGGTGGCGGATACACTTACCTACTCTCTCGTGCAGGTGTTACTGGCGCAGAAACCAAAGCAAACATGCCTGTGGGTCATATGCTCGATAGACTGAACCAGTTTGATGCGCCACCAGCGCTACTTGGTTTTGGCATCTCTGAGCCTGCACAGGTGAAACAAGCACTAGAATCTGGTGCCGCTGGTGCAATTTCTGGTTCAGCCGTGGTAAAAATCATTGAAGCGAACGTTGATCAGCCACAAATTATGCTCGACAAGCTAGGTGAATTCGTTTCTGCAATGAAAGCTGCCACTCAAAAATAATTTCAGTTTGATATGACACAACAACGCCCGCTTAACATTATGTTTAGTGGGCGTTTTCTTACTATCGCGTTTATACCACGTCATTTTTTGTTCAACGCCCGCACTTTCCAAATCTATCTCAAGCAGAGCACTCAAAGAGTGTTAAGCTTGGGTGACTTAACTCACTCAATAAAGCAATGTGCAGTAAGGTTGCTACATGGAAGAAGTCAAAACACTGCTAGCCAAATGTCCTGTACTATCAGGGCTGCCAGATAAAGGGCTTAGTGAAGCAGCGCAAATGACTAAGGTTCGCTGCTTCGACGAAAAAGCACTGATTTGCAATAAAGGTGCGCTTCAATCTTCTCTTATGGTCATAGCTCAAGGTGCAGTGAGAGTGAACTCAATTAGTTCAAAAGGCAAAGAAGTCACACTGATGATTTTCGAAGCTGGTGGCTGGTTTGGAGACAATGTTTTTTCTCCCGGCATGCCTCGTATTTTTGGTGCGACCGCGCATTCTGACGTGACTGTAATGGAGCTTCCTGGAGATAAATTTCGCCAATTACTCGCCAAATACCCTCAAAGTTACCCCACTATACTCGACTTACTTAGCCGCCGCTTGTGGTCTGCTATTTCTGTTATCGAAGATGACGCGATTAGAGGAATTGAAGAACGAGTCGCCAAAAGGTTGCTGCTACTTGCTGAATACCAACTTAATCAAGCGATCGATACTCGACCATGCGTTGTCAGGGTAACAAGAGAACATATCGCTAACATGATGGGGCTAACTCGTCAAAGCGTACACAAGATACTAAAACGATTAGAAAGTATCGGGATGCTAGAGCTAAACTATGGCTCAGTAACCATTACCAATCCGAAACGCTTAGAAGAATACTTTAAAGAACTCGAGCAATAGATCCATTCAACAAACGGTAAGTATTGTCTAACGATATCTAAAAAACTTATGCATCTAATTGGTCAAGAGCACAACACCATTTGCACTTAGGCAAGTGGCGCTGTGACACAAAAACCATTGAATTGACTAAGCTATATTCAATTCAGATTTCAACTCACGTTTCAAAATCTTTCCTGTCGCACTCATCGTGAGGTGTTCACGAATTTCGACATAACGAGGATATTTAAACGAGGCTAATTGCTCTTTACCCCACTTTTGTAATGAATCGGCGTCAATGTATTCTTTTGGTTTAAGTACAACGTAGGCTTTTATCTCTTCGCCATACTCTTCATTTGGAATCCCTATCACCGCGACCATTGAAACTGCAGGATGAGTCATGAAAACTTCTTCAATTTCTCTGGGATAAACATTAAATCCACCTCGAATGATCAGATCTTTCATTCTATCGACAATAAATAAATTACCTGAACTGTCAAAGCGGCCCACATCACCAGTATGGAACCAACCATTTTGTAGCGCAGATTCAGTAACTTCTGGGCGATCAAGATATCCCTTCATAACATTATGACCACGCACAACAATCTCACCTTCTTCGCCTATCGGTAGTGCATTGCCTTCAATGTCGATAACTCTTACTTCGACGCCTTGAACCGGTTGACCTACCGAGCCTGGTATTCGCTCCTGATCTAAATGATTAAAACATGCAATAGGACTTGTCTCCGACAACCCGTATCCTTCTAAGATCGGCACATTAAATGTTTCTTCAAAGGTTCGAAAGATTTCGGTTGGTAATGGCGCACCACCGCTTACTGCAACACGCAATGACGAGGTATCAAATTGATGCTGCACATGAAGCAGACCGATGTACATCGTTGGCACACCAGCAAATATCGTCACCCTATGTTTTTCCACCAGCTCAAGAACATGTTTAGGCTCAAACCTAGGCACTAACACCAATGTTGCCCCGCCCAAAACACTAGCATTTAAGTGGACGGTTTGACCAAATGTATGAAATAAAGGCAAAGTTACTAAGTGAATATCATCGGCCTGGCTGCCCATAATGTTTTGTGCCACCAGAGCGTTCATTATGATGTTCTGCTGAGTCAGTTCAGCGCCTTTTGGTAAGCCTGTCGTCCCTGATGTATACAAAATCACACATGTATCATCCGCATTACGCGGTATATAATCCGGCAACGGTTGGACATCGGCTATAAACGCATTGAGAGTTATTACACCATTCCAATAGCTTTCATCTTGAGATTGAGTCAGTACGACTATGCCTTCGCATGTATCGACTTGTTCAAAGGCTTTGACACCCTCTTTTGCTATTGGCAGTTCTTTCGTCCCTTCAAAGCAGAAATAAAACTTCGCTTTTGAATCTTCTAAGTGATACTTAATTTCTCGCGCTTTCAAAAGCACATTTAATGGGACTGCAACCGCGCCAGCTTTTTGTATTGCATAATAAACAAACGCGAAAAAAGGAATGTTTGGGCATGAAATCGCAACGCGGTCACCTGGCTTTACGCCTTTATTGATTAAAGACGCTGCGATCTTGCCGGCGATCGCATCAAACTGCGCATAATTTATCTTTTCAGTGCCACATATCAACGCCGTTTTATCTGGTTTACTCGCAGCATTTCTTTGTAACGCAGCAGCAAGATTCATCATAGTCTCTTCACCTCTTACTTGTCTTTCTCGTCTAATCAGCTCAGGAGCATTAACTAAGCAAGTTATCTCTAACACTGGATCGTCAGCATTTGAGTCTCACCAGTCATTACAATTTAACATTATGTTTACAACGCAATTAGAGCCAAGAATGTAAAGCAATTAACATTTCAGAAGGCAAATTAATAAAAGTGTGAGCTTGAAAGAGATGAATTGTTATAAATATCAACCCAAGTCACTAAAAACTCTGACTGCAATAGCAAATACAAAAGCGGTTAAAATTAACAAAAAGAAAACAAATAAAGAAAAATAAACTTGAACAATCCTAAGCGCGACCCTTATAAGAAAAATCAATAGCAAACGTTTGCTATTGAACAAAACTTTATCGTTCGTCAATAAAATATCGATTAATCCATCAATAATACCTTGCTGCATATTGCCAATTGTAAACGATAAGTGTAAAAAGCAAGGCGAGATAATTATCCGTAAATCCATTTATGGTTAGTGGGTAATTTTAGGATTTTACATTTTATTAGCACAGAGGTTATGGAAGTGTTAAAAGAAAAGAGTTTGCTAAACAACATTGGCGTACAAGTCGTAATCGCCATGATCGTGGGCACAGCCGTTGGTGCCATGATGGGTCATGATGCGACAGTGTTCGCTCCTTTAGGTGCTATCTTTATCAACTTAATCAAAATGTTGGTTATTCCTTTGGTCGCTGTAGCCTTGATTTCTGGCGCCGCTGGTCTTGGGAACAGCCAGTCAGCAGGTAAAGTTGGCATCGTCACTCTAGGTTATTTTGGTTTAACATCCGCCCTAGCCGTTGCGCTTGCACTATTTATGGGTGAAGTATTCCAACCAGGCATGGGTATCGACGTCTCTGGCGTTGAAGGCATGTTCTCAGCAGAATACGCTTCAAAAGGTGAACTACCTACTTTCTGGGCAACCATCACTGGTATGATCCCAACCAACGTTTTCCAATCACTAAATGAAGCAAACATCCTACAGATCCTCGTTTTCTGTATGTTCTTTGGTATTGCGATTTCTAAGCAAGCAAAAGAGCGTCGTGAACCAATCATCAATGGTGTTAACTGCATCGTTGACGCAATGGTTTGGATGATCAACAAAGTAATGATCATTGCACCTATCGGTGTATTTGGTCTGATGGCAGAAGCCGTCGGTACGTTCGGTTTTGGTGCGCTAATGGTGGTGTTTAAACTGTTCGTTGTTTACGTTGCCGCCATCCTAATCTTCGGTTTCGTTGTTTACCCAGCAATGGTGCATGTTTTCACGAAGACATCTGCGAAGAAATTCCTGTCTTCAATGAAGAAACCGCAAGCAGTTGCGCTTTCAACAGCGTCTTCTATGGCAACACTGCCTGTTACAATGGACACCTGTGAAAAAGAGCTGGGCGTAAAAAATTCAACTGCATCATTTGTTCTGCCTCTAGGCGCAACGATCAACATGTCAGGTAATGCGATTTACTATGGCTTGGTTGCTATCTTCTTTGCTCAACTGTTCAATATCGATCTAGGCATGGGCGCTTACATTGCAATTATCGTAACGTCTACATTGGGTGCGGTTGGTCAAGCGGGTGTTCCTGGCCCTTCTTTCCTAGTGGTTGCCGTGCTTCTTGCCGCTGGCATTCCAATTGAAGGTCTACCGCTGCTATTCGCTCTTGACCGTATTTTCGATATGATTCGTACAGCACTGAACATCACAGGTGATGCTGCATGTGCAGTTATCGTTGATGCGCTAATTGAAGAAGAAACGGCAGAAGCTGAGCTAAAAAAGCAAGAAGCCTAACCCTTTCTTGAATAGACCAAAAACCGCTCATAATGAGCGGTTTTTTTGTCTTTTCTTGCATTACGTAACTATACAAATAGAAACCGATGGCATAAATTTTTCAAAATGATATAAACCATTACAAAATATAACAAAACGTTAGAGCTAGGTTATATCATGAGTCTTGAGCAATCTTTGGAATATCTCACCAAAATAAATTTGCCGATCGAATCAAAGCAGCAGGCCCTGGTTGACTCAGTTATTCTTACCCTAACGAAACAAAAACGAGATGCTCTTTTTCAACAGGTTGCTCTGTATCGAATAAAACTGCTTAAATCTCTCTTTCCTAAACACACATCAAAAAGTCTTTCTGCACTATTTGAGTTAATGGATTATCGAGATTTAGTGCAACAGTATCCGACAGGTTTCTCCAAAGAGATTCGTTTACTTGAACAACTTGCCGCAGATTGTTACCCGCATTGGATGGTTTTCTGGTGTCAATGCGAGATCGAAGCAATCAAGCAAAAATATCCTTCAAACGAAGCTGCGATTCCTACTCCGCTTCCGTTTGACGACCACAGCTATACTAGCGTGTTAATTGAAGATATCGCAGATTGCGATCTTGAGGTAATGCTGCCAAATCATGCAGCGTTAATGCCGATTTCCGAAGCGATCACACTGAGTAATCTTGAGCTTTTCGTCCAAACTGAACAATGGTTTGAAATCTTGCCTCTTTTATCACTCTCGCAAAAAGGGCAGCACTTTGCCCTCTTGCTCAAATCGTCATCTTCACCAATCATGGTCTCCTCCGCTTTAGTGCAAAGCTGGCATCAACGAAATAACTGGCTCAGTTACTCACCACAGTTTAGTAACGAACAATGGCAGTTTTGCTTTCCTAATCATGGGTACAGTGTTCTCAATCAACTGGGTATTTTGGAGTGTCGTGCTCTAACTCATGAGCACACTCTTATTGAGTTTGATGCTCAGTTTCAATCTCGTGTAAAGAACAGTGAAGCGGTTTGCGAAGTACTGCGTCTTACGGTGGGAGGCAACATTCAACAAAAGCTGTATTTTTTGTATCTGGCGCAAAAAACTATGATGAGCGAGCTCTATAAAGCAGGCTATAAGCTCGGCTTTACCATTATTGAGCAAGTATTTATGTTAAATTTCTATCAATCTATTGATTTAAGTGCCTACTTTCACTCAGGATACCGCGACATTAACGGTGACGGTACCAAGACATACCGCGGTTTCTGGAATTTAGGTATGATGGTTGAAGCATTTCAAGACATACAATTTCGCGACTACAAACATTGCGTACGAACAAAAAGAATGGATAAAAAGGTGAATGAGCATGCTTGATGTTCATTTGCACGGTCTCTTTTACCCAAAAGCAATGGCATTGTACGCGACTGTACTAATAGTATTCGCTTGGCTACTGTATTACTGCTATCGCCTAAAACAGAAGAGTGAATCAATCTTAGGCTCGCATCACGCGCCTTACATCGCTTATTCCAGCTGTATCATTGTTTGGATAAGCAGCAACGCCTATTTCCATACCGATTTATTGCCAGAATTAGGCTCTGTTGGTGGCATTTTTATGGCTAAGTTAGCGAACTTAGCGTCTTTTTTCGCCTTTGCGTTTGCATTCTATTTTTCTTGCCAGTTAACCGCAGATGTTAAAAAAACAGCGGTCAAAGTCTGGCAAAAAGTCGTCTTTGTCGCACTAGCAACGTATTCACTGTACATCAACTTAGTGCCGAATCTTACTGTCGAAAATGTCACCATTAGTGGTCCAAGCCAGTTCGTCATTGAATTTGGCCCACATACCTCATATTTTTTCATTAGTTTGCTAGCTTTCGTGGTACTAACGCTGCTTAACTTGATTGCCATGCGCGCTAACAGCAGCAAGCTCACGCTAGCAAAAAGCAACTATATGATCGCTGGCATTTTGGTATTCATGTTATCTACGGCAGTGATACACCTTGGAATGACGTATTTCCTTGGCGACTTCTCCCTAACTTGGTTACCACCAGCACTTTCAATCAGCGAAATGTTGTTTGTGGGCTATGCCCTACTTACCTCTCGCTTCTACAGCGCTAAATATCTCACGTACTTAACGGTAAGCGCGCTCTTAGTCTGCGCCATTTTTGTTCTGCCGCTAGGGGCGATATTTATTCCTATCTCTGAAGATAACCAATGGCTTGTTGCGGTACCTTTATGCGCGCTTATCGGTATCACTTGGCACTTGCTTTTTAAGCGAGTCAGTCGTTTCGCTTCGTATTTTATTTATGGGAAACGACACACTCCCGTTCAGCAAATCCTTGGGTTAGAGGAAGAGTTTAAACGCTCAATAGATGATGCTATGCGTCAGTTGGCATCGTTACTTAACATACCAAACAACAAGCTACAGCTAGTCACTAGCAATTACACAGAAACGTTTTACGAAGAGTACCTGCCGTCAAGCAAGTCAGTTCTCGTGCTAGATGAGTTGTCTGAAGAAATTGATTATGCCTCCTCTTCTAAAGGGTCGATGAGAAAGCTCTACGAGCGCATGCGCTCAAGCAATACTGCGCTCGTTATGCCTCTCTTCGGTCGTGGAAAGTCTGTTACTCACTTACTAATTTCTTCACATAAAATAGATAATAAGCTGTTTTCTAATGAAGAAATCTCAGCTCTGCAAACGTTATTAGTTCGCATCCAGAGCACCATTGAAGCCGATAGAAAGGTACGCCAAAGCCGTGCGCTGGCTAACTCCATTGCACATGAAATGCGTAACCCTCTCGCTCAAGTACAATTACAATTTGAAGCTTTAAAACAGCATATAGAGTCAAACGCCTCGCTGGATACGCTAAAAAGAGAAATTGATAAAGGTGAAGCCGCTATACAACGCGGTCGACAACTTATCGATATTATTTTACGAGAAGTTAGCGACAGTTCACCAGAGCATGAGCCTTTAGCTCTCACTTCCATACATAAAGCCATCGACCAAGCAGTAAGCCGTTATGGTTTTGAAAACGATCAAATAATAGAGAGAATTAACCTGCCACAGGCACACGATTTTGTCGCGAAGTTAAATGAGACCCTGTTTAACTTTGTCATTTTCAATTTGATTCGTAACGCTATCTACTATTTTGATTCTTATCCCGACAGTCAAATTGAGATTCGTACCCAGACGGGGGCTTACGAAAACATTCTGATCTTCCGAGATAGTGGGCCAGGTATAGATAGCAGTATCTTACACAAGATATTTGATGACTTTTTCTCGTATCAAAAAAGCGGAGGCAGTGGCTTAGGTTTGGGCTATTGCCAACGTGTTATGCGCTCCTTCGGAGGACGAATAGAGTGCCAGTCTGAATTGAACGAGTTCACAGAATTCTACTTGTATTTCCCAGTCGTACCAAACGCACCAAAACCAGAGACATTAAGAGCACCGGACTTTGATAGCTGGAAAGCAACTGCATCACATTCTGAAAATCATTCAGCTCAACACGTACAAGTATGTAAAGATGCACCAACAGTGCTCATTGTAGATGACAAAGAGGTGCAACGCACCTTGGTACAGATGTATTTAAAAAGATTGGGAGTCAACAGCTTACAAGCAAATAATGGAGCCTCTGCGGTAGAACTATTCCACTCTCACAAGATTGATCTCGTTCTTATGGATGTCCAAATGCCGGTAATGAATGGATTTGACGCCAGCCAGCGGATTAAGCAAATCACATCCTCCGTTCCAATCATTGCCTTATCTGGTGAGTCTGGAGCTAGAGAGTTGGAGCTAATTTCGAAACTCATGGATGACAGGCTCGAAAAGCCCACCACGTTAAATGCACTTCAAGTCGTCATCCAAAGATGGTTACAGAACGAGAATTTTGCACCTTCCAGCACTTTTTAATTTGCAAATATAGAATTGGCACTAGATGTGCATTATTGGAGTAAATCGAATTATCCAGAAGGTCAAGCAGGCTGCAAATGAGTAGCGTATGAGCTTGATAAGGAGATCGCCATGTTACTTCATCGACATACATACTACGGCTTGATTCATCATGGAATCAAAACACTGTTACTTGATCGCTTAGGCCACTATACAGAAGAAGAGTATCATCAATATCTGACCCTGATGACTGGTAAATCCACTTGCTTCACGATGTCTCTCGAAGAGCTAGAAGCAACGGTCGATAACTTACTGCGGGAAGGCTATTTAGAAGATGTAAAAACGCTTATTTCCCAATATCAACGTGTGGCTTAAGGTTTAAAACTCTCAACTCTATTGCCGCTTCACGCGGCAATTTTTATTCCTTCCATTTGCTGTTTCGACGTGGAAGAAGCTTGCGGGCTGTACGATATACTAAGCGTTACTATTCTTACCTTAACTTCCTCAGTATTCACATCTTGTCAGATTCCGTTAGACTGTCTTCAATTCAACAATTAGGTAGATTTTGCCATCATGAAGCAGATCCTAGACTTTATACCACTCATCGTTTTCTTCGCTTTATACAAGCTGTACGACATCTACGTGGCGACAGGTGCACTGATCGTAGCAACAGCCATTCAGCTTGTCGTCACCTATGCGCTGTATAAGAAAGTCGAAAAGATGCAGCTAATAACATTTGTTATCGTCACTATCTTCGGCGGCATGACCCTTTTCTTCCACGACGACAATTTTATAAAGTGGAAAGTCACCATCATTTACGCGATTCTGGCGATTGGCTTAGCAGTGAGCCACGCATTGGGAAAATCAGCCATCAAAGGTATGCTAGGCAAGGAAATTACGTTACCTGACGCTGTTTGGGCAAAGATTAACTGGGCTTGGGTTGGCTTCTTCTCATTCTTCGCTGGCCTAAACATTTATATTGCTTACGAATTGCCGTTGGATGTTTGGGTTAACTTCAAAGTATTTGGAATGTTGATCGCGACATTTGCTTACATGATTGCGACTGGCTTTTACATTTATAAACACATGCCAAAAGAACAAAAAAATAACTCATCCGATGTGTCCACTGATGATTAAAAACTCAGTTTTGCTATAATCCGCGACTTCACAGCGACCTTAGGGTCGCTGTTTTGCTCCATGTATCAGTAAACCGCTCAAACAACGTACCGTTTTCAGACCATTCTTGCTGCTGTAAACCAACTTTCTCTGGTCCGGTATCTGCGGTTTTTTAAGGACCTTTGGTTCTAGGTATTTACTATGTTGGCGCTTAGTTTGAGCGCCTTTAAGATTTAGGATGTCACAATGAGTCAAGAAATTAGCTCTCCGAAAGGTCAAATGCTGCTTCGTACCCTTGCAATGCCTGCAGATACAAACGCCAATGGCGATATTTTTGGCGGTTGGATAATGTCTCAGCTCGACTTAGCAGGCGCGATTCTGGCAAAAGAGATCTCTTGTGGTCGCGTTGTCACCGTTTCGGTATCAAGCATTACGTTCAAAAAACCTGTTGGTGTGGGCGATGTCGTATGCTGCTACGGCGAATGCACTAAGATCGGCCGCACATCCATGAGTGTCGATTTGGAAGTATGGGTCAAACCCGTCAAAGCTCACGGTGTTGGCGAACGCTTCATGGTTTGTGATGCGACCTTCAACTACGTAGCCATTGACAGTGAAGGTAAACCACGTCCGGTTCAGAATTAGTCAACCTACAACGCTAACAGTTAGAAAGGACCTCACATTTTCTGTTGTTCACTTGTGAGAGACACAAAAAAGGCGTTAAATTAACACTTTACCCTACCAATTAAGGAACTATGCTATGTGGTATGTCATCTTTTCACAGGACGTTGAGAACTCGTTGGAAAAACGCATGAGCGTTCGCCCACAACACTTGGGTCGCTTACAAAAGCTACAAGACGAAGGTCGCCTTCTTACAGCTGGTCCGATGCCTGCGATAGATTCTGACAATCCTGGTGAAGCTGGATTTACGGGCTCAACTGTCATCGCTGAATTCGCCTCTCTAGAGGATGCTAAAGCGTGGGCAGAAGCCGATCCTTATGTAGCGGCTGGTGTTTACGATCATGTAATCGTGAAACCGTTCAAAAAAGTGTTTTAATTTATGAAAAAATTACTGTGTCTTTTCTTGGTATTTGGTGCTCTGGCTGGCTGTTCATCAACCGATGATAATCAGCGCCAACTTGAGCTTATGGCATCAAACCGAGCAGGAGTCTTGTCTGCGGGCCTCCCTTTAGAGTACGGTCCACTGCAAATAATGCGTGTCTCATCCAACAAAAATGTTGTAGAGATGATGATGATTTATAACGATGGCGCACTCGGTGCAAAGCCGTTAAATCAAGTACTGAATACCAGTATCTATACCTACTGCAGCAACCCAGAAGTTCGCAAGCAAATTGATATGGGCTTGATGTATCGTATTAAGGTACGTAATTCTCGCGGTCAGTTGATGGCAGATGAGTTGGTTTCCGCACAGACTTGTACTCAGGTGAAGTAGCTACAGTAATTTTTGTTGCTTTCGGCATGAGACGATGATTCGCTATTATTGGATAATCTGAAAACGAAAGTTAACAATTAAGAATAGAAAAACGGAGACCACAGTCTCCGTTTTTATTTGCTGTAACGATGTGTTACGCCAGCTCAGCACGGAGCTTCTTCGCCGCTGAAACCAGATTTGCCAATGCGGCTTCTGTCTCCTTCCAGTTTCGTGTTTTCAGACCACAATCTGGGTTTACCCACAAACGTTGAGCCGGAATTTTTTCTGCCGCTTTCTTGATTAAACCTTCAATCCATTCTTCCGTAGGAATGTTTGGTGAGTGAATGTCATAAACACCAGGGCCAATTTCGTTCGGGTAATTGAACTCTTCAAATGCTTTCAGCAGCTCCATATTTGAGCGAGATGTTTCAATGGTAATGACGTCCGCATCGAGTGCCGCAACCGAATCAATGATTTCATTGAACTCGCTGTAACACATATGAGTGTGAATCTGAGTTTCTGGTTTTGCACTTGCCGCAGAGACCTTAAACGCATTTACGGCCCATTCTAAGTACGCTTTGTGATCGCGTTTTTTGAGTGGTAAACCTTCTCGAATGGCTGGCTCGTCAATTTGAATGATATTGATGCCTGCATCTTGCAGGTCAGACACCTCATCACGTAGTGCCAAAGCAAGTTGCTGCGCAATTTCTTGACGTGTGATGTCTTCACGTGGGAACGTCCAACATAAAATCGTTACTGGTCCAGTCAACATGCCTTTCATCTGTTTGCTGGTTAGCGATTGTGCGTACGTCGACCATTCAACTGTGATCGGTTTTTCACGTTCAATGTCAGCAACTACAATGGCAGGTTTCACACAGCGAGAACCATAACTCTGTACCCAACCAAATTTGGTCGTTTGAAAACCCGCCAAGTTCTCAGCGAAGTATTCCACCATGTCGTTACGCTCTGCTTCACCATGAACTAGCACATCTAGGTCGAGCGCCTCTTGACGTTTTACTGCGTCAGCAATATGTCCTTTAAGTGCTTGGATATATTCAGACTCAGATAATTGACCTGTACGATAAGCACTGCGCTGAACACGAATTTCACCCGTTTGAGGGAAAGAACCGATTGTCGTGGTTGGCAACAGAGGCAAGCCCAATACTTCAGCTTGATGCGCAGCACGCTCCGCGTAAGGTGCGCTGCGCTCGGCAAGTGACGCAGTAATACTGTTTAAACGTGCTTGAACTTGTGGCTTATTCACATGCGTTGCCGTTTTACGTGCTTTGATTGGCTGGCTGTAGGTATCACAAGCGAGAATCGCATCTTGATCACCATCGAGTGCGCGGCCAAGCAAGGCGACTTCTGTTACTTTTTGTTTTGCGAACGCAAACCAGCTTTTCACTTCCTCACTGAGTTCTGTTTCCTGTTCCAGATCAACCGGGCTATGTAGCAAAGAGCATGAGCTCGCAACCCAAAGGTTGTCGCCCAGTTTTTCTTTTACTGGCTGTAGACGTTCAAGTTGCGCACTCAAATCCGAGCGCCACACGTTACGACCGTTGACCACGCCAGCAGACAGCACCCACCCCTCCGGTAGTTTGGCAACCACGTCGTCAAGCTGCTGAGGCGCGGCAGATAAATCGATATGTAAACCATCCACTGGTAGCTTTACAATTTTGTCTAGCGTATCGCTTATAGAGTCAAAGTACGTCGTTAGCAGCACTTTTACATCGCTTCGAATCACTTGGTACGCTAGCTTGAACGCATCAGCCCATTTGCTTTCTAGCTCCAGTGACAAAATTGGCTCATCAATCTGAACCCACTCAACACCTTGACTTGCGAGCTTTGCCAAAATAGCTTGGTAAGCCGTAAGCAATCGTGGCAGTAGCGTCAGGCGATCGAACCCTTCTTCTACCTCTTTACCTAAGTAAAGATAACTGACTGGACCAAGCAAAACTGGCTTCACTTTATGCCCAGCTTGGGTTGCTTCGTTGACTTCTTCAAACAGTTGAGGCCAACTCACTTCAAATGTATCGTCCTTGCTAAATTCAGGTACGATGTAGTGGTAGTTTGTGTTGAACCATTTAGTCATATCCGATGCTGCAGCGCCCGCACAGCCGCAACCCGCTTGAGATTGACCGCGACCCACTTTGAATAGCGTATCCAAATCAGGGAAACCGTCTGCGTGACGTTTTGGCACGTGACCCAGTAACAACGTGGTCGTCAGTACATGATCGTACCAAGCAAAATCGCCAGCGGTGGTAAAACTCAAGCCAGCATCTGTTTGCGTTTGCCAGTTTTTAGCGCGCAGATCTGCTCCAACCTTTTTAAGCTCTGCTTGATCAATTTCTCCGCGCCAGTATTTTTCCTGAACGAATTTTAATTCTCGTTTTTCACCGATGCGTGGATAACCTAGTACGTGCGTTGTTGTAGCCATGTCCCTATTCCTTTCTCAATTTTGTTCAATTTGTTTGGATCAGAGCATCTTTCGGTAAAGAATAAGATGTCTGGATGGCTAAACTATCGCTCTCATCTGCGGTTTGAACAACGTCCATTTATTCAACTTGTTTATTAAAAAAATTCATCATGAGGCGACATGATTCGCAAATAAACACAACAAATAGACGTCTAGACGTTTACATATCCATTTTTTGTCGTTAAGTTATTTACACGATTGCTATTCTGTTCATAGCGAGCAACAAAGGATGAAAGGAATTCATGATAGAGCTAAAACATTTGCGGACACTCACTTCGCTTCGAGACACTGGCTCTCTAACGGCAACAGCGACCGCTTTACATCTCACTCAGTCGGCACTGTCTCATCAGATCAAAGATTTGGAGGCGCGAATTGGAGGGCAACTGTTCCTGAGAAAGACTCGTCCGGTGAAGTTCACTTCAGAGGGAGAAATCCTATTGCGTCTTGCAGAAGATATCCTTCCGAAACTCGCAAGAGCAGAAAATGATTTAGCGAGCTTGAAAGAAGACGTCAATGGCCGATTACATATGGCCATTGAATGTCACTCTTGCTTCCAATGGCTAATGCCTGCACTTAGGGAGTACCAACTTGCTTGGCCTAGCGTAACATTGGACTTTTCCTCTGGTTTTGGCTTTGAACCACTCCCAGCTCTATTGGCAGGCGAACTCGATCTCGTTATTACTTCCGATATCCAACCTCGATCCGAAGTCCACTACGAGCCTCTATTCGACTTTGAAATGCGTTTAATTACCGCAACCAACCACCCATTGGCGGAAAAAGAAATTATTGAGCCGCAAGATCTCGCAGATCAAACCATGCTCTCTTATCCGGTTCAAAAACAAAGGCTAGACGTCGTAAAACACTTTCTTCAGCCAGCAGGAATAGAACCTGCGAAATGGAAGCAAGCCGACAACACTCTCATGTTAGTTCAGATGGTCTCTGCTGGATTAGGGGTGGCGGCACTACCCAATTGGGCGATTTCTGAATTTTCTCGCCAAGGTCTTATTACCAGTAAACCTTTCGGCCAAGGCTTATGGCGTCGCTTGTTTGCTGCAACGCGTCACTCAGAGAAAGAAAAGCGTTACTTACAAGCTTTTTTCGCAACCGCGAGGCTACAATGTAAAAGCCACCTTGACGGAATCAAGGTGGCTTAAAAGATTTGGATTATGAAAGGCTTAGCGTTGATATGCTTTAAATTGGTTAGTCAATGGATCGTACTGATAACCGAGCATATCAAGCTTGCCGACTACAGACTCTACATCCATCTCATACACTGATACTAACTCGTCAAAACTGTCGCACTCTAAACGTAGCTTTTCGTTGACGATACCTAGCAAAATAGTGCTGTCCAGATTACCTACATTGCTTAAATCCATCGCGACTCTCCTCTTCGACAAGGTATATAAACAAGCGTAGTAGTAATCACGCGAATTTAAAGTGAGTGCGATCTAAAACGTGATCACCTTATACCCAAGCACCAAGAAAGCACTTGGATATAAGCCGTCTAGCTTTGTCTTTAGAATAGAGGTTAAGCCGCGAGAGAGAATAAACCTTGCAGGCTCGTCATCGACGCGAGTGCTAGCAACAAGGCAACGCTCAGTTGCACCTTTTCTGGTTTCTTATGCGTAAAAATATGCCAACACCACACAATAATTGAAGAAATTAACATAGCTAAAGACAGCAAGATTGGCTGTGTTGCAGCGTTCAGTGCAGCTTCATTTAACTGGTAAGAAGCAAACAACGTTGCGATGACTAATAGCATTCCAGACACAATGCCCGTAACTGGTAAAATACGGTGAAATGCCTGTAATCTGCTGCGAGCTATCGTAAGCAGCAATTGAGAAAATGACGCCCCAAGGAAAAATATCATTAGCGCTATCGCTATCGATGCTGGCCAGCTTGATTGCTCAAATACTTGAATACTCACATACGCAAAGGCCAAACCATTCGCTAAATGCATCGCCCATAGTGGCCCTTTTTCACGCGTTTTCTTGGTTTGAACCTGAGAATAGAAGTAGAAAATAGCAAACACGATCATAAATGCTTCAATGCGAAGTGACGCAACAGCGAGCCACAATACAGCTACTGCAGGCAACATTTTATGAAGACGTCCTCGCTGACCAGGACAAATATCGCCCTTGATTAGAAGCAAAGTCAGTAGCGCTTGTGCGCCAAATAGCATCGGAGGGAAAGTAACCAGCAATTGTTGAATCATGTTGAATGCACGCTCAAAAGTCATTTTGGGGGGCGATAATATCAAATCAACTATCGCCAAACCACCGAAAGTCGGCCCCCAAATGAGCTAAAACGGTAAGACAATTTTATTCACAGAGAAGCAAGATACTTCAACGCGTCTTCCTGCGTTAAAACTCCACGGTACTCTTCTTTGGTATTACACAGTACCCAAGGGAAACGAATCCCGGTTTTAACCAACTCTCGAATAACAGAGACAGGTAAATCCTCATCAACCAACACAAATTCGGTGCTCATTATCTGATTAACAGGACGTTTCCAAATTCGGCTTTCTCGTTCAGTTTCTCGCTCTGTTCCCATCGAAGGCGTTAGGTGTAAATTCACCGTCTCTTTCGTAATTAACCCAACACAACGATTTTCATTGAGAACAACTAAAGGCGAGCTTGGATTCAAATTCATGTACTCCACTGCCAAGGAGAGCGGTTCTCCAGGGTCCATAGACCTGACTTGTTCATGGCTCAAAGATTGCAACACATCACTTTGCTTAGACTCAATCGCGATGTCAGAGAACAGATGCTCATAACTGTCCGCTTTATCCATCAAATCGACAGGCACGGCAGCAGAAAATAGAAAGCCCTGCATGTAATCGACACCGATTTCTGCCAATACTTGAAGTTCTTGCTTAGATTCCACGCCTTCAGCAACCACTTTTACATTCATTTGCTGTGCAAGCTCGGTGACCATTTTCACAATGTTATAGCTAGTGCTCCCTTTATGAATGTTCTTGACGAATTTTCGGTCTATTTTCAGTAAATCAAACTGCCCTTTTTCTAGATAAGAAAAAGAAGAATACCCAGTACCGAAGTCATCAATCGCGATCTCAATGCCCTCTTTCCGCACTTCCTCTAGAGCTCGAGTATGCTCCTCATCTTGTTCAAAATACGCGGTTTCTGTTAGCTCGATAGTTACTCGCTTAGGGTCTACACCACTGGCTTTAATCAAATCATGCGACCGCTGAAGGATCTGAAGAGAATCCAATTTCGTATTGAGGGAGCGATTGATGGTCACGCCCACTTCCTCGCCATAAATTTCTTGTAAGCGCGGAAAGTGCTTCAACGCAGCTTGGCAGACCACATCATCAAGTGCCGCTATGAGTTCTAGATCTTCAATAATAGCGATCATCTTTTGCGTACAATACGCATCATTTTCATCATAGAAGCGTGCGAGAGCCTCGAACTTAACCACTCTTCCGGTTTGAACGTCGATAATCGGTTGAAAGTAAACGTCCACTAGCCCACTCTCTATTTGCGCCTCCAAAAACGCCTCGAGATGTTGGCGCTTCACTAATTCAGAGTGAAGTTCACTGTCGTAAAAGTTGAAATAGCTGCCTTCACCGGAAATAGAGGACAACATCGCTTGCGCTGCATGTGCTAGCGCTTGTCTTGGTCGGTTCGTATCATAGCCAAGGATTGACACACCAGTTTGGCCTTTAACGATAGTGGCATGCATTTTTGTGCCCATTTCATTTCTTAGCTCATTAAAGAACCCTTTCATGGCAATTTGGATCAAACGAACCGGGCTCAACCATTGACAATGAGGGGTCTGCAAGCATACGACAAACACGTCCCGAGATAACTGCCCCGCAATACTGGTGTAACGACTTCGCATAATAAAATCTGCAAAACCTAATTGCTGTTCAAGCAAGTATCTCTCCGAAAACTTGGGTCTGAGTGTCATAACAATGTTGAGTTCTTTATTTCTGCTTTCATTCGCTAAGGTAGCTAATTGGAGTTCAAATTCTTTCCTCGTCGGTAAAAAGGCAGCCCAATCATGCTGTTGTTCACAACGATTTTTCATCCACAACAACGAAGCAGAAATATCCGTAGAAAATCCCAGATAAAGAATTCGTCCAGAGTGAAACGTAAGTCGGTAAATACAAAGATGATGAGCTTGGTTGCTACCGTTTGCTGTTTTGCTCAGCAAGTTACCACACCAACATCCTTCATCATTAATTTGCTGCCACAGCTGATCATAAAACGCTTGGCTATGGTGAGAGGTACTGAAAATATGAGTTTTAAGCCCAACCAGATCTCGGTTTTGATAGCCCATTTGTAACTCAAAGGCACGGTTACAACCTAAGATGCGCGTATCTTCATCGGCAACTAAAACGCCTACATTCGGCAAATCAAAAATCGTTTCGAGGATTTTCGCTAACTCCTCGCAACCAGTGATTGTTAATTGTGGAATGATAGTGCCTTGGATAATGCGCTTATTGAGCCTTTCAAAACTAATAGTAACGTGCACTAAGTTAACGTTTTTTAGCATCATGCAACAAGAAAACCGCCCCCGTTCGCCAAAGAGTTCCACTTCTAGAATTCGTTGTTTTAGCGTTTCTTGTTGCCCCATCAGCATATGATCAAACAAGTTATTTAGGCTGGTTACTGGCGTACTTATCCCAAATGCCTTTGCCATTCCTTGCTGATCACATTCGAACTCGCGAGTATCAATATCGTAAGACCACTCTATAACAGGAGTTAGACTGGAAGTCGTTTGCATTTTTGGATGCACTGTTGTCGTAGATTCACTCATACCCTAGCCCCTTTTTTTGTAATTAGCCCAAGGCTCAAAATTCACAGTCAATTCGCGACATTCCAGTTGGGACCTGCCGATCCTCTTTATAGATGGATTGTGTCAACGATAAGCCTATCGACTTAGAACTATTTCCAGAGCAGCTCAGCCTTTTGCATTTAATATGCACTAATTTGATTATAGGCTTTACCCCATATAAGCACACCATTGCTTATGCTTTGTATTAAGATTGCGACATTTTTCATGAACCGATCTATAACCATGAGGCTTTCAAGGTGAAATTAGACAGAAAATCGCCGATAGAGCATTGATATTTTTACAAACCAAATAAAACTCGATGAACTAAGCTTGAATAGATGAGTTTGTTATAGATACCTGATAATCAAATCGCTATAATTCGCGCTCCCTGGAACAGAGAGCAAAATATGACCAATAACATCACTCCTATTCATGAGTACAAAAAATACTGGGCAGAGTGTTTTGGTACGGCACCTTTCTTGCCGACCAGTCGCAAAGAAATGGATGCCCTAGGATGGGATAGCTGTGACATTATCATTGTAACCGGTGACGCTTATGTGGATCACCCAAGCTTTGGTATGGCTATCATTGGCCGCCTGCTAGAAGCACAAGGTTTCCGTGTCGGTATCATTGCTCAACCAGAATGGCAAAATAAAGATGCGTTCATGCAACTTGGTAAGCCAAATCTGTTCTTCGGGATCACTGCGGGTAACATGGACTCCATGATCAACCGTTACACCGCGGATAAAAAGCTTCGTCACGATGACGCGTACACACCGAATAACGAAGGTGGTAAACGCCCAGACCGAGCAACGTTGGTTTACTCTCAACGTTGTCGTGAGGCATACAAAGAAGTACCTATTGTTTTAGGTGGTATCGAAGCTAGCCTACGCCGTGTGGCACACTACGATTACTGGTCAGATAAAGTTCGCCGTTCTGTACTGTTTGATGCAAAAGCAGACATCCTACTTTTTGGTAACGCAGAGCGCGCACTTGTCGAAGTAGCACATCGCATCGCAAACGGCGAAGACATCAGCACCATGACCAATATTCGTGGTACTGCCGTGAACTTGCCAGCGGCGCCAGAAGGCTACACGGTTATTGATTCTTCTCGCATTGAAAAACCTCGTAAAGAAGCGTTCGTACCAAAGAACCCATACGAAGTAGAAACTCAGTGTGAAACTAAAAAAGACGAGCCAGTTGCACAACCAATCACAATTCGCCCATCACGCCACGATGCTGCGACGACTGCGGTCCGTTTACCTTCGTTTGAAAAGCTAAGAAACGATCGCATTCTTTATGCGCATGCAAGCCGTGTACTGCATTTAGAAACGAACCCGTACTCTGGTCGAGCGTTACTTCAAAGCCATGGTGATCGTGAACTTTGGGTAAACCAAGCTCCAATTCCATTGACGACCGAAGAGATGGACTTTGTGTTTGGCCTGCCTTACGCGCGTGTTCCTCATCCTATGTACGGCAAAGCAAAAATTCCTGCGTACGACATGATCAAGACGTCTGTGAACATCATGCGTGGTTGCTTTGGTGGCTGTTCTTTCTGTTCGATTACCGAGCATGAAGGTCGAATCATTCAAAACCGTTCGAAAGAGTCTATCATCAACGAGATTGAAGAAATTCGCGACAAAGTTCCGGGCTTTACCGGCACAATTTCCGATCTTGGTGGCCCGACTGCAAACATGTACCGCCTGGGCTGTAAAGATCCAAAAGCGGAAGCGAACTGTCGTCGTCCTTCTTGTGTATTCCCGGGCATCTGTAACAAGCTAAACACAGACCACAAACACACGATCGATTTATACCGCGAAGCGCGTAAAGTTGAAGGCGTGAAGAAAGTGATGGTTGCATCTGGCGTACGTTACGACCTTGCGATTGAATCACCAGAATACGTGAAAGAGCTCGTGACTCACCACGTAGGCGGTTACTTAAAGATTGCACCGGAACATACTGAGAAAGGTCCTCTTGATCTGATGATGAAGCCAGGCATGGGTACGTACGATCGCTTTAAAGAGATGTTCGAGAAATACAGTGCAGAAGCAGGCAAGAAGCAGTACTTAATCCCTTATTTTATCTCTGCGCACCCAGGCACAGAAGACGAAGACATGCTGAACCTTGCTCTGTGGCTGAAAAAGAACAACTTCGAATGTGACCAAGTACAAAACTTCTACCCTTCGCCAATGTGTAACGCAACGTCGATGTACTACTCAGAGACAAACCCTCTGAAACGCGTGAAGTACAAAAAACGTGAAGATGTACCTGTAGCAAAAGGTGAACGTCAACGTCGCCTGCATAAAGCGCTGTTGCGTTATCACGATCCAGCAAACTGGCCAATGATCCGTGAAGCCCTAGTCAGTATGGGTAAAAAACATTTGATCGGTGACAAACAAGGCTGTCTCGTTCCTGCAGAAGACATTGAAGCACAAACACCAGCGCAACGTCGTAAATCTGGTCGTCACGGGGCAAACCGCTTTGCAACCAAACATACCAAAAACCAACCAGGCTTCGGTGGTCATTTGAACAAACGTTCTGAAGGCGGTTCAAAAGATGGTAAACCATCTGGCAACCGTAACGGTTCGGGTAAAGCTACAGGTGGTCAACGCCCTGCAAGCAACGGCCAACGTCCTAGCGGCAACGGTGCAAACCGCCCTGCAGGTAGCAAGCCGCAAGGCCAAGGTCGCCCACAAGGACAAGGCAAACCAGCTGGTCAACGTAAACCAAAGCGTCGCTAACTCTTTAGCACTTAAATACTAGAAAGGGCTCCAGAGGTAACTCTGGAGCCCTTTTGTTTTGTCGGCTCATTGAGGCATCACTCACAACTCAAACTTTGATTCAATCAATACAAAAAATGGTAAACACCAACCAACTTATTGGAAAAACAAACAATTATTTGATTGACGCAAAACCATAAAAATCTAACTCATTGATTTTTAATCACTTTATTTTGGTGCGATATTTGCGTAACAGAGTAAAACTCTTAAACATGGGCTAACGATGAATAATCCACTTCCCCCAAAAACTTCTATGTTCTGGTATGACAACAGCTATACCTATGAGGAGGCCGTTCAGGCATTTGAAAGCGATGGTACACTGAAATCGCTGAATATCGTTCCAACCACGGAATCCGATGATCTTGCTGGCTCCCCCCCAGAGCGCAGTATGTTTTGGGAGGGAGAAACAAAAAAAATCGATCCGCCACCGCCGTCTGAACCAGAACCTCTCAATTTAAAAACTGAGAAAGAAGCAACGGAAGCATCACCTGCGCACTTTATCCCAGTCCGCTATGCCATCGATCAGCTAGAAACAGAAGAGACACAACCTTTTGGTTTGCCTGAAGAATGGAAAGGCCAAGGCCCAGCCAAACTCAATACCGTTGGTTACACTCTGCGTCAACTGCGCGACGGTTGGCTGTATGTCTATGATGCAATCAACAAAAGCTTAGACGAATACGAAATCAAAGGAACGCAATTCACGCTCTATAAGTTGGGAGAATCAGAAAGCCCAAAATCAGAGCAGCGTGGGACACCACAAGATGCAAAACCCTTCCTTACTTACATCAACGGAAGCGTACTATCGATTTGCTTCTCTGAGCACCGGTGGACATGGCACACGTTCATGCGCGTACTTAACAATCCGAGTAATCATATCGATCGCATGCAAACCATTGTTCTGTCCTCAAACGAGAATCAGCACAACATTGCACCAATAGATAAGTTAACCCAAGTCGCTGATATTGAATCTTCTGCCGTCGATGATGGTCGCTTTGCGGATTCTGGCATCGCCACCAAAGCAGATGAAGATGGTTCTGTCTTTAAACCTGTCGCAGTCAAAAGCGATTTAACCTCTGCGATTCCAGAAGAAGAATCAGGCTACTTCGTCGCGATAAAAGATTACGCCGCAGACATTCAAGATATGTCACTACATTTTGTTGGTGCCGCAAGCCCTTACCGCCTTTTCACTGACCAGTTTTCAAACCAGTGGAACTTGATGCAGACCGCCATGCAACTGTGTATGTTTGGTGCAAGTGACGAGATAGACATGCCAGCTAGCGTTAAGCGTAACGGCGAAGAGCTGTCGTTTTATACCGACATGGCTGACTATTATGACTCTTCTCACCAACTTGATTTGGCAGAGCAGAACAAAAGCTCAGTTCAGTCCGGCTATCCTGCTAAATTTTCCGCTGGAGCGATTGAATCACACCAACATACCCAAAGTGACATTGCTAAAGCGATACAGGACAAATATCGAATTTCTGCGAGCCGTTTTGGTAAATACGAACAATGGATAGCGACTGAACGCTGGCGTCAGCAGCTCAACTGGAAGCAAATGCTGAGCGAGATGCAAGAGCTGTCAGAACAAAAAGAAACCATGCTAGCCCAAGTGGTTTCGGTCAAACGCGACTTTATCGCAGTAATGGAGTCCTTAACGCCGCATCATCTCGAAAGAACCTTCGACCTATACAGCGAAGACACGCAGTACAGCTTGTATCAACTACACAAGCAAGCGGTTGAGTCATTTACTTTGGTGATACAAGAAGAAGACCGACAGTGGGCTGAAAGCCAATGGGAAAAACCAACCAGTTTACTTGCTCTCTATGCCTCTGGGTTTAGTCGTAGTTTATTTAAAGTGATGGAGAAGAATATTACAGAGGCGCTTGATGAACAGTCGATCGTCTCAGACAATCCTGAACCTGATAATCAGTTGATGGACCAGATATCTGATACCAGCAACCGCGTGAATATGTACTCTAAGATCATGGACTTTGTTTCCAACCCAAACACTACGGAAACAGCCTTTCTCAAAGATATCGCCAAAGGTTTCCAAGAGCTGGATATTATTTTTAAATCTGCAATAGGTGCGCTTGCAAAAGGCGTTGTAGAGTTTGGTGTTAGCATGACCTCACAAGTATCAATTTCGCTGATGCCTGTTTTCGCTAAACCTCTGAACCGTCATAGCTATTATTTATTTGCCGTTATTGCAGAACATATGGCACACAATATGCCCGTAACAATAAAAGAAGGTTACGCTCACGATTTTAAAAAATGGAAAACACGCGTAAATGATTATCTGATTAAGCTCGAAAAAAACGATGCAATCATTGCTGACTTCCAGAAAAATAACCGCAAAGCTGACTCTAAATACACAACAGCTTTAAAAAATAAAAAGACTATTAAGAAGGCTCTCGCTGTAGCTACATTGGAGTACCCGCAGTACATTGAGTTACCTGATGATCTACCTCAAAGAACCATCGAGCTTAGAACGCGGATCGTGATGAATAAGCTCAATGATTTGAATAAACTGTTCGAGAATGCCGGTGGTCTAGGCTTTCTGGCATTAGTATTTAACTGCATCGCGCTTGGTGATGCCATGAGCAGTATCCAAGACACAGGGTTAACATCCTCAGATGAGTTCTTGGATATCCAGCAAAAGCTTTTTTATACAGTCAACGCTTGGACGGGTATTCGCACCGGTAAACTTTGGGACAACGTAAGAGTAGATAAAACGCTACGAGCACGTTCTTTATCTGCCCTAAAAGAAATGGCGAAACGTGATACCACAATACCTATTTCTTCTTTGAGTGATCTTAAAATTTTCAACAAATGGCTTGCGGTAACAGGAATAATAGGTGCTTTAGCTTCAGGGATAGAAGCTTACCGGTCGTTACAACAACTTGATAGTTTGAATGGCACTGCAAAAATTGCGGGATACTTCAACTTTTCTTCTTTAGTTGGACTTACAGCAGTAGGGACCTTTCAAACTGTAGGAGGAATAACTGGCGTATGGTCAGCAAACGTTCTTTTCGGTGGGCCAATCATGTTTGTCATTATGGGGCTAACTGCAATTTACCTTTTGAGCAACTATGTAATGAGCAAGTTCAAACAAGACGATTTTCAAAAATGGTTAGATAAATTACCGTGGGGATATAATTCCGCCAGATCACAATGGAGTCAGTCTCCAGATCTGTTAGAACGAGAAAAACACAACTCTTCATTAGTACAAAAGGCACTATTTGATTTACAAACCATCATAGATACACCATCAATCTACCAAGTGCCAATGATGCGGGTTGTTCCCAATTCATCAACGCAATACCCATCAGCAATGCAGGAGCTGTTTGGTATTGAGTTGCATATCCAAGTTCCTACCAAAATAGCAAGAGATGGAATTAAACTTCGGACAAATACTTCTGTAACTAAGGGAGAATTGATATCAGGAACTTGGTACACCGGAGTAGATCTAGAAACCTTGAATAGCCCGATGAACTCCACAAACTCTCAAAGCGTGTATAAATTGAGTTTACCTATGAAAGACTCAGCTGACTATCTAGCATTTGAGATAGAATACATCCTCGATGATGAAAACGAATTAAGCCGTAAGTACTGGTTCCAAAATAATGCAAAACAGCGTGCAACTTATACGGCGATTTCAGACAATACTAAACAAGCAACGATCAGAAGTTCATTAACTTCAGATACTAGTGAACTTAGCTTACAGGAGTAACCCTTGGCTTATTTACCTTTTTACATCACGCCAGACGAGTTTTCGTCTTATCAAGAAGAACAAGAGCAACAAATTCTAAAAGGGAAAGAGCTCACAACCTGGCACAAGCACGATATTGAAGAGCCTTTTCGATACTTATACCTATCGATTGCTATAGCCGCAGTCAGCCCATTATTTTTCCTTACCTACTTTCTGCACGATAGTAGTCAGATGCTCTTGACCTACATATTATCAGGCTTAACGATAATCATGTCCGGTGTTTCTTATCTTACATTTGGTTTAGACAATCGTTATGACTACACCATATCCGAGCAAGGCATGGTCTTGAGAAAGAGACGTGATCTCCCTACTTGGGTGAACTCAGCAGCGCAAGTGATGGGTTGGTTTGGAGCAGTAGTCTGCGTATTTATGGTAATCGCAGTAGGACCAATGGCTCTAGTCGGTGCTGGTGGATTTATTTTAGTTTCATTTCGCATGCTGAAGCGCCAACCTGAAGAAGAAACTGAGGTACGAGTGGGGCTTCGCA
The DNA here is from genome assembly GCF_033339395.1 of Vibrio sp. 397. NCBI lineage: Bacteria > Pseudomonadati > Pseudomonadota > Gammaproteobacteria > Vibrionales > Vibrionaceae > Vibrio > Vibrio sp. 397. The sequence goes on from NZ_JAWOUN010000007.1 coordinate 44,518, forward strand.
AAGATTCATTGTTTGCTCAATACAACAAACAGCGAAAACTAATTGTGATTTATCACAAATTTGACGACTGCTATTTCTTTGACATTGAGCATAAAGAAGTCAGTCGAAACCAAACTCGTGGTCGAAGTTATATATTTTGCAAAACTGAATCAGAAGTGGATTACTTGTTGAAGTTGTTAGTTAACAAGTGGAACATCGAATGCTCTGAAGAAAACAACATTAAACAGCTTTTCAATACAGGCCTAATGTACGAAAAACTTCAAGATATTCCAGTAAGAGGAACTAAATATCTACTAAGCGAAGTAGATAGCCTGAGAAATAAGAATGCCACATTACCCGAACTAAAATACTTGCGTGGTGACTTATGGCTAAGCGAAGCGGAAATCGACCAGCGCAAAGCAGAACTGAATACAACCAAGGAGTAACCCTTGGCATATTCACCATTTTACGTCACCCCAGAAGAATTAGCAGTTTATCAAGAGGCGCAAGAGCAAGAAATACTCGCAGGCGATAATGTCAGAACATGGCACAAGTATGATGTAGAAGAACCATTTCGCTATTACTTTAAACTTTTTGCGCTTCCATTTGTGATCGCTCCATTCCTATTAACTTTGTTTATACACACGAGTGACACGGTTGACGTAACTATTTTTTCTTTTATTTTGTCGGTGATTGTATCTGGAGCCTTTTACCTTACGATTGGCCTCGACTATCGCTATGACTATATTTTTTCTGAGAAAGGCTTTGTGATGAAGAAACGTCGCAACATGCCTAACTGGGTGAATACCGCCACGCAAGCCGTTGGCAGGATAGGTGCAGTGGTGTGTGTGGTGATGGTAGCGATGGTTGGCCCGATGGCGTTAGCTGGAGCTTTTATATTAGTCTCCTTTAAAATGCTTAAACGTCAGCCTGATGAACCAACAGAAGTGAGAGTTGGAGAGCGTGAAGATTGGTTGTTTGCCGACTACAACAAAAAGCGCAAAGTGATCCAGTTCTACTTTAAGCAGGATAAGTGTGAATATATCGACACTGCTCACAGAACTATTTTCCGTTCACACAGTAGATCCGATTGCTACGTATTTTTCAAAACTGAAACGGACTTAGAATCGATGGTAAATCAGTTAGCTACGGAATATAAGCTGGATTGTACAGAGGTAGATGACCACAAAAAGCTGTTTGAATCGAAGCCAGAAGCTAGACTATTTAACATTCCTGTTTGTAATAGAGAATATCAAACCGATGAGGTATTTGATTTAAGGGCTTCGAACGCCCCTCTCCCAGAGCAAGAATACCTTTACAACGGCAAGTGGCAAACCGAATCTGAGATTGAAAAATCTAAATCTGAACTAACAACAGCCAAAGAGTAACCCTTGGCTTATTTACCTTTTTACATCACGCCAGACGAGCTTTCGGCTTATCAAGAAGAACAAGAGCAACAAATTCTAAAGGGGAAAGATCTCACAACCTGGCACAAGCACGATATTGAAGAGCCTTTTCGATACTTATACCTATCGATTGCTATAGCCGCTGTCAGTCCATTATTTTTCCTTACCTATTTCCTACATGATAACAGTGACATGATCTTAACTTATATTTTATCGGGTCTAACGATAATAATGTCTGGTGTATCTTATCTGACATTTGGTTTGGACAATCGTTATGATTACATCTTGTCCGATCGCGGATTGGTTATAAAAAAGCGACGTGATTTACCGAATTGGGTCAACTCTGCGACTCAAACCATGGGCTGGATTGGAGCAATAGTTTGTGTCGTGATGGTTGGGGTTGCTGGACCCATGGTTCTTGCCGGAGCTGGTGGGTTTATATTGGTTTCATTTGGTATGCTTAAACGTCAGCCTGATGAACCAACAGAAGTGAGAGTAGGCGAACGAGAAGATTGGCTGTTTGCGGGCTACAACAAGAAAAGGAAAGTGATCCAATTCTATTTTAAGCAGGACATATGCAGATATCGAGATACTGCTCATAAGACTATCTTTCGCTCACAAGATAGATCAGATTGTTATGTTTTCTTTAAAACTGAAGCAGATTTAGAATCCATGATCGCGCAACTGTCAAAGGTCTACAAGCTGGATTGTACAGAGGTAGATGACCACAAAAAGCTGTTTGAATCGAAGCCAGAATCAAGGCTCTTTAGTATTCCAGTTTGTAGTAGAGAATATCAAACCGAAGAGGTATTTGATTTAAGGGCGTCAAATGCCCCACTTCCTGAGCGTGAATACCTTTACAACGGCAAGTGGCAAACCGAGTCTGAAATCGAACAATCAAAGTCTAAACTAACTACAGCTCTGGAGTAACCCTTGGCATATTCACCATTTTACATCACCCCAGAAGAGTTGGCAGTTTATCAAGAGGCGCAAGAGCAAGAAATACTCGCAGGCGATAATGTCAGAACATGGCATAAGTATGATGTAGAGGAACCATTTCGCTATTACTTTAAACTTTTTGCGCTTCCATTTGTGATCGCCCCATTCCTATTAACTTTGTTTATACACACGAGTGACACGGTTGACGTAACTATTTTTTCTTTTATTTTGTCGGTGATGGTGTCTGGAGCCTTTTACCTTACGATTGGCCTCGACTATCGCTATGACTATATTTTTTCTGACAAAGGCTTTGTGATGAAGAAACGTCGCAACATGCCTAAGTGGGTGAATACCGCCACGCAAGCCGTTGGCTGGATAGGTGCAGTGGTTTGTGTGGTGATGGTAGCGGTCGTTGGCCCGATGGCGTTAGCAGGAGCTGGAGCTTTTATATTAGTCTCCTTTAAAATGCTTAAACGTCAGCCTGATGAACCAACAGAAGTGAGGGTCGGAGAACGTGAAGACTGGCTCTTTGCTGATTACAATAAGAAAAGAAAAGTAATTAAGTTCTTTTTTAAGCATGACACATGCGAATATATTAATATAGAACATACTAAGATTTCACGCTTACACAACCGATTCCACTATTACGTATTTTTCAAAACCGTGTCTGACTTAGAGTCTATAGTCAATCAGCTAGCCACGGAATATAAGCTTGACTGTACAGAAGTCGCCGACCACAAAAAGCTATTTGAAGCTAAGCCAGAGGCTAGACTGTTTGGTACGCCAGTTTGTTATAAAGAATATCAAACCGATGAGGTATTTGATTTAAGGGCGTCAAATGCCCCGCTCCCAGAGCGAGAGTACCTATATAACGGCAAGTGGCAAACCGAGTCTGAAATCGAACAATCAAAATCTGAACTAACTACAGCTCTGGAGTAACCCTTGGCTTATTTACCTTTTTACATCACGCCAGACGAGCTTTCGGCTTATCAAGAAGAACAAGAGCAACAAATTCTAAAGGGGATGAATCTAACAATCTGGCACAAGCACGATATTGAAGAGCCTTTTCGATACTTATACCTATCAATTGCTATAGCTGCTGTCAGTCCATTATTTTTCCTTACCTATTTCCTACATGATAGTAGTGAAATGATCTTAACTTACATTTTATCGGGGCTGACGATAATCATGTCTGGTGTGTCTTATCTGACATTTGGTTTGGACAATCGGTATGATTACACCTTCTCCGATCGCGGGTTAGTTATAAAAAAACGACGTAATTTACCGAATTGGGTAAACTCCGCGGCTCAAGTCATGGGCTGGATTGGAGCTATTGTATGTATATTGATGGTTGCGTTTGCCGGACCTGTGGTTCTTGTCGGAGCCGGGGGTTTTATACTGGTTTCGTTTCGAATTCTAAAGCGACAACCAAATGAGGAGACTGAAGTACTTGTGGCTCTCCGTGAAAATTGGCTTTGTTGTGAATACTGCAAAAATAGAAAAGTAATCGAACTATATCATAAACACGATGACTGCTCGTACCAAGACACTGCTAAAACAACGGTAACAAGATACCACTCTATTGGAAGTTCCTATCTATTCGTCTCTTCACCAAAGCAATTAGAGGAAACCTTAAACATGCTTAATCAAGAGTTTGAACTGGATTGTAAAGAAGTCCCAAAAGCGAAAGACTTATTCGATTTCTCGAAACTTCCAGAAATATACAAAACAACGCCATTCCGCGGGACACATTACCCGTTAGAAGCAGTGGGAACGTTACGAACATCAAACGCTCCATTACCTGATTTAGAATATATATCTTCAATTTTAGCCAAGGAGTAACCCTTGGCATATTCACCATTTTACATCACCCCAGAAGAGTTGGCAGTTTATCAAGAGGCACAAGAGCAAGAAATACTCGCAGGCGATAACGTCAGAACATGGCATAAGTATGATGTAGAGGAACCATTTCGCTATTACTTTAAACTTTTTGCGCTTCCATTTGTGATCGCCCCATTCCTATTAACTTTGTTTATACACACGAGTGACACGGTTGACGTAACTATTTTTTCTTTTATTTTGTCGGTGATGGTGTCTGGAGCCTTTTACCTTACGATTGGCCTCGACTATCGCTATGACTATATTTTTTCTGACAAAGGCTTTGTGATGAAGAAACGTCGCAACATGCCTAACTGGGTGAATACCGCCACGCAAGCCGTTGGCTGGATAGGTGCTGTGGTGTGTGTGGTGATGGTTGCGGTGGTTGGCCCGATGGCGTTAGCAGGCGCTGGTGCTTTTATATTAGTCTCCTTTAAAACGCTTAAACGTCAGCCTGATGAACCAACAGAAGTGAGTGTCGGAGAACGTGAAGACTGGCTCTTTGCTGATTATAATAAGAAAAGGAAAGTAATTAAGTTCTTTTTTAAGTATGACAGGTGCGAATACCAAGATACTGCTCAGGAGATTACTTTTCGCTCACAGGGACGATTTTATTGTTACATTTTCTTTAAAAATGAAGCGGAATTAGAATCCATGGTCACGCAACTGTCAGAGGTCTACAAACTGGATTGTAAAGAGGTCAATGATCATAAAAAGCTGTTTGAAGCGAAGCCTGAACCTAGACTTTTTACGACTCCCGCTTATTATCGAGAATACCCTACCAATGAAGTGTTTGATTTAAGGGATGCGAAAGCGCCACTCCCAGAGTGTAAGTATCTTTACAACGGCAAGTGGCAAACCGAGTTTGAAATCGAACAATCAAAATCTGAACTAACGGCAGCCAAGGTATAAACCTTGGCTTATTTACCTTTTTACATACCCCATGAAAAGCTTTAGGTTTACTCTGATGTACAAAAAGAAAAATTGGTTCAAATAACGAATTTTTAACTCGAGGATAGGATAGTAAGCCCGAACCTTTCTATCCTCAACTAAACACCCATTTTGCACTGAGCAAATAATTACTCATCATGCCTGCCAATATGCCTAAGCTCAAAGCCAAATAGACCATCATTCCTTGCGTTCCTAGCGCGAGCGTTACGCCTTTAAACACAATAAAATTCGGCAAAGCACTGATACAGGCACTCATCATAGACTTTTTCCATTGAGCGAAAGGGTTGGTTTTTTCTGCTTGAGAGAAAGTCAGCCAACGATTACCAAGCCAAGTCGTGGTTGCCGCAAATAAAAATGCTATCCCACGAGCCAACATCAGCTCCAGACCAAACCAATGGAACAACACAGAAAAGATAAGGGTGTCGACCATAAAGCCGACACCACCTACTAGAGCAAACCTTGTTAACGAAGCAAACCTTTCTAACGAAGCAAACCTTTCTAACGAAGCAAATTTTGGTAATTTGCCCATTCCGCTATCCAACCACACAGGTGTAGAGTGAGCGTTTCGACTTTGCTGTGAACTCGTTGGTACAACTCAACGCATTTTCATGAATCATGCTATCCACTTGCTGCGATTTACCAATCAGGTGGAATTTCTTCAGATTGTTTAAGTCATTCTTATCTTCAAGCTTTTTCGCCTGACCATGACTATAGAACTGGCCTGAGAACGGGCGCTTACCAATATAAAAGACCGGAGCGTTGTCATTAATTTGCGCGAAGATGATGCGGTCGCTGCGACTGTCTGCTTTGCCCATATTCAAAACCAACATCGCAATCATAAGCAGGGCTGGCAACACCGCTGCCGTTCCGGTCAGCCATTTGAAATCGTGTTTATCCACCAGCATTGCAATCAAGATCCCCAATGCAGGCACACCCGGTAGTACGTAAGCAGGCAAAATATTCCCAGCCATGGTGAACAAGATCATTGGTGAAATCAGCCAACACATCAGGAAGCTAAACAAACCTTGATGATCGGTTTCAATGGCTTTGAGCACCTTACGACGTTTCCACGCCAAGATAGGCAATACGATTGACCAAGGCGCAGCCGATTGTAGCCAGAATACCCAGATCATCCCACGTGGTTGGTCATGAGCAGAGCCATACAGGTCCCCTTCCCAACCGCTGACAACAAAACGCTTAAAGTGCTCGCCAACAATGAAGTAATCAATAAATCCAGGCGTCGCCATTTCAGCCATGATGTACCACGGTAGAGCAATCGCCAGCATGAGCGCCAACCCCGACACAATTGGAAAACGCTGCCACAAGGCTTTGAAGGCACCGAAGAAACCATGCTGAATCACGAGCCAAGGAAACACTGCGATACCCATAATCACGATCGCCACTGGACCTTTTGCTAACAGCCCGCAAGCCAAGCCAAAGAAACCGAGGTAACCCCATAATCGGCTGTGTTTGTCTTTGCCAAGCCAGCAATAGTAAAAACCAACCATCGCCATCGTCATGGCCAACGTCAGTGCCATGTCGGTCATCACCGCACCCGCCGCAATTGAAAAGATGCCACACGTCGCCAGTACCAACGCTGCGATGACAGCATTAAAGCCAGCGCGATACGCCATGAAAGCAACAAAAACAATCGTCGCAACACCCGCCAACCAATGAGGCGCGCGCACTGCAAATTCATTCAATCCAAACAGCTCAATGCCATAAGCACTCATCCAAGTGAACAGCGGTGGCTTCCCCCAAAAAGGCACGCCGTAATCAAACTGTGGGGTAAGCCAATTGCCGGTTTCCACCATTAAGCGCGCCATTTCGCCGTAGCGGGCTTCTGTGGTGTCCATCAAAGGGTAAGCAGCAAGTGAAATAAGACGGAGTAAAAGAGCAAACGCCAACAACAACCACAGATGGGTTTTATTAATACTCATGATTACGCGGTTTCTCCCAGTTTAAACTTCATGGTTTGGATGGATTGATGTTTTGCAGGCTGCTCGTAAACAGACTGAACAAGATAAAGAGGACGTTGCTTGGTCTCGACAAAAATGCGGCCAATGTATTCGCCCAAAAGGCCAATCGACAGCAGTTGCACACCGCCCAATGCAAGTTGGACGACCATCATGGATGGGTAGCCAGTGACAGGCTCACCAAACACAACGGTTTTTATCACTATGAATGCGCCATAGATAAAGGCACTGAACGCCACTAACGCACCGGCAAGTGTCGCTAAGCGCAAAGGACGAATGGAAAACGAGGTAATGCCGTCCATTGCAAGGCCAATCAGCTTGAGGTAGTTCCATTTTGTTTCACCACAGAAACGAGCGTCACGCTCAAACTGAACCGTCACTTGCTTGAAACCCGGCCAAGAAAAAATACCTTTCATGTATCGGTTACGTTCCGGCAGCGCATTGATGTGTTTGACCACTTTTGCGCTCAGTAGACGGAAATCGCCCACGTTCTCCGGCACATCCAATTTCGCCATGCTATTAAGCACTTTGTAAAAGCAAGCGGCCGAGAAGCGTTTGAACCAAGTTTCACCGTGGCGTTCACTGCGCTGCATGTTCACCACGTCATACCCTTCACGCCATTTTGATACCATTTGCGGGATCAACTCCGGTGGGTCTTGCAAGTCGGCATCAATCACGATCACCGCTTCACCTTGGCAGTGTTCCAGACCCGCACTCATGGCGGACTCTTTGCCAAAGTTACGGCTTAATGCAATACAACGAACGTCGCTAGAAGATTGAGAAAAGTTTTGCGCGATCATTAGGCTGTCGTCTTTGCTGCCGTCGTCCACATAAACGATTTCACAGCGTTCTGGCATTTCATCCAAAACGGCGGCTAAACGACGATGAAATTCAGGTAAGACTTCTTGCTCGTTAAAGAATGGCACCACAACAGACAAAACTGTTTTAGGCTCAGTGTGTTGGCTCACCTTTGAAAAGGTTGCAGCGTGAATGTTGAAGGTTGACATGCTACTCTTCCACTAAATCCGATGAATGAATCCAGTCTACAAACATCAACGTGAAAGAGATGTTATTGACATCTTTTTCACGCCCTTAGTGAATAATGTTCGGTTAAAAAGAAGTCTTATTTTCGAACACCTGCCCACTTGGAGAGAAATACATGAAACGCGTACTTTTAGTCGAAGATAATCGAGAAATCGCAGGCATGCTGTTCGATTATTTTGAGTGTGCAGGTATGGAACTCGATTATGCAGACAACGGCGAGCTCGGCCTGAAACTGGCGATGGAAAACACCTTCGACATCATCTTGCTCGACCTCATGCTGCCACGCATGGATGGCCTGACCATGTGTAATAAACTTCGCGATGCGGGCAACAACACACCAGTGCTTATGCTGACGGCGCTTGATAGCCGTGACGATATGCTCAAAGGCTTCCAACATGGTGCCGATGATTACCTGACTAAACCTTTCGATCTGGATATTCTTGAAGCGCGTATGATGGCACTGATCCGCCGTTACCGCGGCACTGTCGCGTCGAGCAAGTTGGAATATGGCGAAGTCTCTATCGACCAAAAAACGCGTAAAGCTTACCGCCAAGATAAACTGTTGGCGCTAAACCCCACCACTTACACCATTCTGGAAATGCTTGTGAAAAGCGCGCCAGACGTAGTAACACGTGAAGAAATCGCCTTCCAACTATGGCAAGAGAACGAGCCGAACAACGACGTTCTGCGCAGCCACATTTACCAACTTCGCAACCAACTTGATAAGCCATTTGAACAACATGTGCTGATCACCGTGCCGAAAGTTGGCTTCCGCTTGGAGACAGTTGCATGATCAATCGCTTACTTGCTAGCACGCAAAGCACACAAAGTATGACAGGGCGACTCGCTCTGTTTTTCTCTTTTGTGTCGGTCGTGATTGGCATCTTCTGCTTTTTGTTGATTACCGGCTCCCTGCTTTGGTCTGAAGACCGCGTGGGTGAGCGTCGTATTATGGTCGACAAAAAAGAAGCGATTGAACATTTCCAGTCCCACCCAGAGCAAGGCAGTATTCAGCTTGACCTGCTCACCACCGCATACAACGACATCTCATTGGTTGCCGAGCGCTACCAAAAATACCTAATAGGTCAAAAGCACTTTCTAGATGAAGTAGAAGATGGTGAATACTCGCGCATGGTTTACATGAGTACTTACACCTACAAAGGCGTTGAACATCCTGTGATTCTGGTTTCCTTGATTGATGAAATCGAGATCACCTCAGAGGAATTCATTCTCGTTGTCGCTATGGTGTTGTCCATTGTCGCCGTGCTGGTGTTTCTGTTTGGTAGCCTGCTGCTGCGTTTATCACAGCGCTTGATTGAACCCGTCAATGCGCTTAAAACCCAACTCGATCACCACCAAGGCGATGCCACGCAGACCTTTAGTGTGCCTGAGGGCTCGGCCAAAGAGTTCCAAACCCTCGCGGATGAGTTGAATGAATATCGCCACAAAATCAACCAAGTCATCAAGCGCGAGCAAGCCTTTGCACGATACGCGAGCCATGAACTGCGTACACCGTTAACCGTGATGAAAGGCTCAAGTAGCTTACTGGCGAGAAGTGCGAACACGGATTTCCAGACCCGCCAAGTGAGCCGAATTCAGGATGCGACGCAGCAGATGTCGACCATGGTGGATGCCCTACTCGGCTTAGTGCGTTACGAGCGTAATGCAGATGATTCACCAGTACGCAGCATCACCGAAGAAGAACTCAACCAAATCATCTTCCAAAGCCAAGCTCAGGCGGATGAGAAAGCACTCAGCTTTGATGTACAGATCGACGGCAACCCAAGAACGCGCGCGACCAATGCCGTGTTGACCATTATTCTTGGCAACCTGATTCGCAACGGCATCGCTGCGACACCTTCGGGATCAATTCATATCAATATGGATGAAAACACCATCTCGGTGCGCGATGAAGGTGAAGGCTTTTCGACCATTCCACATTCTGATGGGCACGGATTAGGTTTGATGATTGTGGACGATTTGTGCCAACGCTATGGCTGGCAATTTAAGATTGGTACACATCCAGAAGGTGGTTGTGAGGCGGTGATTAATCTTGCGTCAGAGCATCAAGAGGCTTGATCAGAGTAACTTCCTCAGCGCCTAATTCAATTGAGAGGTATCTACTTTGCTAAGTATCAAACGAGCAATTCGATACCTCTTTTTAATTTCGATTGAATGAAATCTTATGCTGCAAGCGCTGCTAGTCGATTGAATGCTTGCGATGCCGATTCCGACGCCTCACACACAGAAAACATATCTTCGATAAAGTACTTCAACGCTCTAGATTCAATGGTTCGGATTGCCGCTTGCTGTTCGTCCGATAAGTAACCGTAAATGCTCGCCGCACCAAAATCGCCGAAGATCATCTCACCTTGCTCATTAACCAAAGTATTGTGCGCATACAAATCGCCATGGCACACCTTGTTGTCGTGCAGGTGATTAAACACGTCCACCATCTGCTCAACAATGGAATTGACTTGCTCGACCGTCAACGTAAAACCTTGTGGGAATGTATCTCGGGTGCAAGTTTCCAACGTTGGTGGCAAACCCAAGTTGTAGTAACAGTTTGGGATCAGCTCCATCACCAAAGCAAGCTCATTACCGTCATCCACTTGCGCGATGGATTTCACCAAGTTGTTGTGATGCCCGGCTTGCAAACATGCTTCAAGTTCATCATGTGGGTAGCCGTCGCTGGTCACTTCGCCCTTGAACACTTTCACCGCCACTTCATTCGGGAAGTCGTATTGAGCGTCAGTCCAGTTAGCATGAGAAATCACACCACTCGCACCTTGGCCAAGAACATGATTAAGCGAGTAACTGTTTGTCGTCACTTTCGGCACACTGTCTAACGAAGATGGGTGTTTGCAGAATGGGTTACCTGCGAAAGCAAACCATGCCAATTTAGGCAGCTTCATCAACACATCCGGGAAGTGCTCTAACTGGTTCGCAGATAAACGAATCAATTCTAAATTGACCAAGTTTTCCATGCTGTTTGGCAGTTGTTTGATGCGATTGCCCGCCAATGCAAGCTTTCTTAGGCGTGGTCTTTCACCCAGACTGTTTGGCAGAACTTCAATCTCGTTGTCGGTCAGAATCAACCAACGTAACTGAGTTGGTAGTGAGGCTTCACTCACCACTTTAATCTTGTTGGTTTTAAACCCAACCATCTCAAGGTTTGGCAATTTACCCAAGACCTCTGGCAGATGGGTGAACTGGTTGTTGGAAGCAAAGATGATTTTTAGCTTGGTCAACTGTTCCAACTCTGGTGGTAAATCTGACAGTGCGTTACCAGACAAATCTAACACTTCAAGCGTTTCTGCAAGCTCTAAAATTTCCATAGGAAACTCAGTTAGCCCTTCTGCCAACTTCAGTTGTTTCGTTCCTACTAATTGTCCTGTTTTTAATTGTTCTAGAGTTTGCAAAACCAAGCCTTCTGATTGAGTTGAAATAAGCGGCGTAGTTTACGTGGCTTGAAGCAGAAAGGCGAGCCATTGCATTACAGCCCCAGTAAAAGCGCGTCAAAACATCAGGAATAACCGAAATGGTTGTACTGAAACCCAGACTTTTTATCTGGGTTTAATGGCGTTACACTACGCGCCCTTTTTAAATGGCAAAGGTGACACGGTTTATTCCGTCAGCATCGACATGAAACTCTCAGAAAGTCCTATCACCCAACATAGCTTTAATGGGCACAAATTTTTCCTTAAACGTGACGACATGCTCCACTCCCACTTTTCTGGGAACAAAGCACGTAAGTTTATGACGTTAATGGAAGAGCACAATCCCGACATCACCACGTTAATAAGCTTTGGCTCCGCTCAATCTAATGCCATGTACTCGCTAGCGGCTCTCGCCCAGATTAAAGATTGGGCATTTGAGTTTTATGTTCATCACATTCCATCTTGGCTAAAAAGCTCCCCCATCGGAAACTATCGCGGCGCTCTCGATTTGGGTATGAAAATCACCGCCATGCAAGACATCGGTAGCGAACTCCACCCTAGTGAGTACATCCACCAGGTACGAAGATTAGATGAATCGACATTGCTTATTCCAGAAGGTGGACGTTCCCACCTCGCTGAAGCTGGCATCAAACAGTTAGCACGAGAAATTCTTGATTGGACGCGATTGAGAGGTAAAGAGCAGTTTGCGGTCGCCCTGCCATCAGGCACTGGCACGACGTCTTTATATCTTCATAAACATTTAAGTCCACACGGCATTGAAGTGCTAACTTGCCCTTGCGTAGGCGATGCAGATTACTTAACTGAGCAGTTCAACCAGCTCGGTGAAAACAGCCACCCAACCATTTTAACTATCCGCAACAAACACCATTTTGGTCGCTTGTACGAAGAAGATTACATCACATGGAAAGCACTCTTTGAGCAAACCGACCTCGAATTTGACCTGTTATACGACCCGTATATGTGGCAATGCCTCACCCCTTGGTTGGAAGAGAACACAGATAAAATGGTGATTTATATTCACCAAGGCGGGTTACTTGGCAACGAGTCGATGTTGCCAAGATATCAACGAGAATTTGAATAGCGTGTTCAGATAAAGTTGTTGTTGATTCCAGTGATTACTCTATTTGATGAGCGCCAGAATTTCTTTGAATTCAGGTGCTCGGCAATCTTCGACCATTTCATACAAACACATTTCTAGCCCAGTGAGCACCACACCGTTAGCGGTTAACTTCGCAAGAGCGAGCGCTTTATTGGCAGCGGTTCGGGAAGATACACAATCCGTGACTAATTCAACGCGATAACCGGACTGGCGCAGAGAAACCGCGGTTTGATAGACGCAAATGTGGGATTCAATACCGCAAACCAACCAGGTATCAACTTTCGCGTTCTCCACCGCGACCTTAAACGTCGCCTCTTTGCAACCATCAAACGTGTACTTGGTAATAGGTAAATGCGTGCTTTCAAGCACTTCACGAATCGGCTCCGCGGTTGGGCCCAACCTTTCTCGATTCTGTTCTAGCCACAGAATAGGCAAATCTAGTGCTTTGGCACCCTTTACCAGTTTCGTGATATTTTCAATCAGTGCGTCGCTTTCATGCATTAATGTAGCGAGTTTGCCCTGAACATCCACCACAATCAGGCCCGTGTTTCCTTTCGATAACATTTCCATCTCCTATCTTGTGCGACCACAAACCATACTCAACAAGTTGAGCAACAGTTAATGTATCAGAACCCTTTCATGTTAGAGCAATAAAACCTAGAAAGATGACCTTCGCTCACACATTTGCCCTTAGGTAAGTGTGGTTTGAACTGACTATTTAAATTTCTCTCGAATTAGCTCAATCAAGGCTTTGACTTTATTGGGCAGAAATAAGGCCGAGGGATAAATCAGAGTAAGATGCTGCTTCGGATGCGCGAATTGAGGCAGCACCTCGACCAACAAACCGTCTCTCAGTGCAGGCTTGGAATGAATTTGAGGAATAAACGCGATGCCGTTTCCTGCTATCGCCATCGAGCGCAGCAAGTTGAGGTCATCCGAACGCAACGCCACATGCAGATCTGAATCGAGCAAATCGGCATTGTAACGATTAGTTAAAAGGCGATGCTGCTTAAGATCTTCCACCGTTTTTACTGGCGGATGCGATTCTAGATAGGCTTTTGACGCAACAAAGTGACTACGATAAGGCAAAAGACTGAACTGCACATAGCTGTCATCGGTGACTTTGACCACGCTCGGAAGAAGCTGTAAATCAAACGATTGACGCTTAAGATCGACACTCTCTTGATGGTTTTCAATCTCGACCGAAATCTCCGGATACCGCGTTGTGTACTCGGTGATGATCGCGTTAAACGCGGCAGAGCTCATCAATGCGGAAGGAATGGCTAAACGCACCTTGCCCGTCAGCTCTTGTTGATATTCGTGCATGGCATTTAAACCTTGCTGAATATGGTCAATAGGCTGCCCCACCAACTCAAACAAGCGTTTCCCGTGCTCCGTCAACTCAATGCTGCGTGTTGTGCGGATCAAAAGCTGTACCCCGAGCGATTTCTCTAATTCTTGCAGGCGACGACTCACTTTTGAGCGTTGTAGTTGATTCGCCTCTGCCGCTGCACTTATACCGCCGTGAACCACCGTCTGAGTGAATAGGTAAATATCATCAAAACTAACGTTCATTGTCCTATTTTTAGGTCATTTATGTTCGTATTATCATTCTACTGAATTGTGAGTGACTTCTCTATAATTCGCTATCCAATATGTTTAACGGAACTTGTAATGACGGCTGACCAAAAATTCAAACACTGGATGCGAACTTTGATTGTCCTGTTCATCGTACTATTTTTGTACATTATCATTGCTGACCGCCACGCCCCCTTAACGACCGAAGGACGAGTGCAAGGATACGTTGTCCAAGTCGCACCCGAGGTATCTGGTAAAGTGACCGACGTTCTCATCGAGAATAACCAGTCCGTTCAAAAAGGCGATGTGTTGTTTACGATTGATGATCGTAAATACAAGATAGCGCTTGAACAGGCGGAGCTGTCTCTGCAATCCGCCTATGAAAAAGAAGCAACGCTGTATTCTCAACGCGAAGCCGCTCTTGCCAATATTGCCCGCGCACGAGCGACATTTGATAATGCACACCGCGAGTACAACCGCTTACTGACACTATCGAAGCAGAAAGTCATCTCTCAATCGACACTCGATAATGCCTTTGCCCAAAATCAGGTATCACGTGCAGCGCTTAAAGCGGAACGACAAAACTTAAAAGTCATTGAGGCGCAATTAGGCGACCAAAAAGGTCAAAGCACCGCCGTTCGAATTGCCAAAAACGGCATCGAAAAGGCGCAACTTGATTTGGCAAATACCGCGGTACTCGCTCCCAGTGATGGTGTCGTGACCAACCTGCAACTAGAAGTTGGCACGATGGCAAACACCAACATGCCATTGCTGACGTTTGTACCAACAGGATCACTCTGGGTAGCCGCTGATTTTCGTGAAAAATCCGTCGCGAACGTAGACAAGACTTTCCACGCCTTGGTCACATTTGATGCCAACCCAGGTTCGGTGTACGACTTTGATTTAGCTAGCCGCGATTACGGTGTAGCAGCCGCACAACAAACGCCTAATGGCGCACTAACCAAAGTGGAAGTGAACAACCGCTGGGTACGTGATGCGCAGCGTACACGAGTGAACCTAACCAGCAGCGAAGAGTTACCACCAGCACTGTTTGTCGGCTCTCGCGCTACCATTGTTTTGTACCCAGACAACAGCATTTTCTGGCAGTTGATGGCGCAAGCACAGATTCACCTCGCAAGCTGGTTCCACTTCATTTACTAGGCGGCGACAATGAAAACCTTACGAATTTGGTTCGGCTGCTCTTTAGGGCTCGCGCTAAGCATGATGTTCGGTTGGTCTTACGGATTTTTTGCCATCATGATGCCGCTGTTTATATTGGGCAGAATGGACAACTTTAATCTTTCGGCTTTATTGATCGTGTTTTTCTCTGCGGTGTGGACAACCATACAAGCCACATTTTTGCTGGAATACTTGCAGTTTCATCCAACATTAATGACCGTAGCCGTCGGAATCATGATGCTGTTCAAGTGCATTGCAATGATGAACCAGAAAACCTATTTGTTTGGTTACATGGGGCTGTTAGTGGGTTCAATTGTGTTGAATTTTGCCAGCTATAACTTCATGGATATTGAAGAGTTCAATGTCAACATGTGGGTGATGGCGTTCAGCAATATTTTTGTTTGCGCATTCGCGTATTGGTTGTTCCCGGAGCCAAAATCCTCCGCCGAACACATTGAGATGTCGACCCCAGTGAAAAGCGATATTGACTACATCAGCCAAGTTGCCATGGGTTGGGTAGTGGCGATGGCGGCGTTTATCGTATTCCAAGTAGCGGACTTATATGACTCGTTATCCGCACAAGCTTCCATTTTGATCATCCTAACCCCAATGACTTTAGCGGGCTCGCTCGCCATGGCAAAAATTCGCATCATCGGCACCGCACTAGGCTGCATCGCAGGGATGGCTGTTCAGCTGATATTGGGCAGTTGGTATGGGCATGGGCTACTCTTTTGGCTCGCCTTTACCATTGCAATGGGGCCATCCTGCTTGTGGCTCACAAAGGGGCAAATTAAAGCGGCTATCGCGTTTTCTGCCATGTCTGCCCTATCGGTTCCGCTGACGACTTCATTGGTGCCAGAACAAAAAGACGCGTTCTTTTCGATCTTGTACCGTTTCAGCTCGATTTTCGTTGCGGTTCTGCTCACCGCGATGGTGATGTGGGTGGTGCATCACTGGATTCGTGTGATGTTGCTAAAGCATCCTGAGATTAAGAACGTGGAGTTGAGTTAAATCTGGCCGAGGCTGGAAACGGGAAATGTATGCCGCTCACTTTACTGTGAGCGGCATTTTTATTTAAAACGGTCGCCCTGAACATCGAGGAACGAGCGTGGTTCAGGATCTACTCACCGAGTGCTGTGAAGTTCTAAGGTTATCGCCATTTCCTAGCGAGCTGTAACCCGATTCCTAGTCTCGTTTAAACTCGCTAGAATGACCCTAGGTATTGGAGCTGCTCCAATACCTAGGGTTGTGGCGAGCGATGTATCTTCCAACACCCGTCATCCTAAACAGCGAGGGACGAGCGTGATTAAGGATCTACCCACCGAGTGCTTTGAAGTGCGAAAGTTATCGTCATTTCCTAGCGAGCTGTAACCCGATTCCTAGTCTCACTTAAACTCGCTGGAATGACGCTATCTTGAAACTGCTCTAATACCTAGGGTTGTGGCGAGCAATATATCTTCCAACATCCGTCACCCTGAACATCGAGGAACGAGCGTGATTCAGGATCTACCCACCGAGTACTTTGAAGTGCGAAAGTTATCGCCATTTCCTAGCGAGCAGTAACCCGATTCCTATTCTCATTTAAACTCGCTGGAACGATCCTATCTTGGAGCAGATCCAATGCCTGGGGTTGTGGCGAGCAATGCATTTTCCAACATCCGTCATCCTGAACAGCGAGGGACGAGCGTGATTCAGGAGCTACCCACCGGGTGCTTTGAGGTTCGTAGACTATCGCTATTTCCCAGCGAGTTGTAATCAGATTCCTAGTCTCGTCTAGACTCGCTGGAATGACGCTATCTTGAAACTGCTCTAATACCTAGGGTTGTGGCGAGCAATGCATTTTCCAACATCCGTCATCCTGAACAGCGAGGGACGAGCGTGGTTCAGGATCGACTCACCGAGTGCTGTGAAGTTCTAAAGTTATCGTCATTTCCTAGCGAGCTGTAATCAGATTCCTAGTCTCGTCTAGACTCGCTGGAATGACCCTCTCTTGGAGCAGATCCAATACCTAGGGTTGTG
>NZ_JAWOUN010000007.1:62126-198826 GCF_033339395.1 Vibrio sp. 397
GGATCTACCCACCGAGTGCTTTGAAGTGCGAAAGTTATCGTCATTTCCTAGCGAGCTGTAACCCGATTCCTAGTCTCGTCTAGACTCGCTGGAATGACCCTATCTTGGAGCTGCTCAAATATCGGTTTTGTGGCGAGCAATGCATTTTCCAACATCCGTCATCCTGAACAACGAGGGACGAGGTGATTCAGAATCTACTAATCACGTGCTTTGAAGTGCGAAAGTTATCGTCATTTACCAGCGAGCTGTTATCAGATTCCTAGTCTCGTCTAGACTCGCTGGAATGACCCTACCTTAGAGCTGCTCTAATACCTGGGGGATGGCGAGCAATGTATCTTCCAACATCCGTCATCCTGAACAACGAGGGACGAGGTGATTCAGGATCTACCCACCGAGTGCTTTGAAGTGCGAAAGTTATCGCTATTTCCTAGCGAGCTGTAATCCGATTCCTATTCTCATTTAAACTCGCTAGATTGACCCTAATTTTAGTTCATGGCGCGGAGCCTAAGTATTAATATCAACCCACCAACTCTTTACGAATGATCTCCGCACCCGCACTTAACGCATTGAGCTTAGCGGTCGATACTTCACGAGACAAAGGTGCCATACCGCAGTTGGTACATGGGTAAAGCTTGTCGGCATCAACGTACTTCAACGCCTCTCGCAATGTTTTCGCTACTTCTTCTGGCGTTTCAATTTCGTTAGTAGCGACATCAATCGCACCAACCATCACCTTCTTACCGCGAATCAACTCAAGCAACTCAATAGGCACTCGCGAGTTATGACACTCAAGCGAGATAATATCGATATTTGACTGCTGCAATTTAGGGAATACTTCTTCGTATTGTCGCCATTCAGTGCCTAGCGTTTGCTTCCAATCCGTGTTCGCTTTGATACCGTAGCCATAGCAGATGTGCACTGCAGTTTCACATTTCAGCCCTTCAATCGCACGCTCTAAACACGCAATGCCCCACTCGTTCACATCATCGAAAAACACATTAAACGCAGGCTCATCAAACTGAATGATATCGACACCTGCCGCTTCAAGCTCTTTCGCTTCTTGGTTGAGGATTTTTGCAAATTCCCAAGCCAGCTTTTCACGGCTACCGTAATGATCATCATAAAGTGTGTCGATCATCGTCATAGGGCCTGGAAGCGCCCACTTGATAGGTTGCTTAGTTTGCTGACGCAAGAACTTGGCATCTTCAACAAACACGGGCTTTGTGCGGCTTACTGGGCCAACCACAGTCGGAACACTTGCTTCATAACGGTTGCGAATAGTCACCGTTTTGCGGTTTTCAAAATCTACGCCGCTTAAATGCTCAATAAAGGTCGTCACAAAATGTTGCCGAGTTTGCTCGCCATCACTTACGATATCAACGCCTGCCAGTTCTTGTTCTTGCAAAGCGACACGTAACGCATCGCGTTTGCCATCAATCAGTTCTTCACCTTGCAGTTTCCACGGTGACCAAAGTTTTTCTGGTTCCGCTAGCCAAGAAGGTTTCGGCAAGCTGCCAGCCGTTGAAGTCGGTAATAGTGTTTTCATCGTCATTCCTTTCTAGATTCTTGTTGTCGATTACGCGTAGTTTGCAGACCATTGTTCAAGCACAGATTGATAAGGTTTGATGAAATGCTCCTCGGCAAATTTCCCTTGTTCAATTGCCAGTTGGCTGCGCTCTTCTCGGTCGTAAACGATTTGAGTTAGCGAGTGGTCTAGGTTTTTTAGGTTTGGCTGGTAGCAATTACCGGCAACCGCGTTGGCATTGTAAATCTCAGGTCGGTAAATCTTCTGGAATGTCTCCATCGTGCTAATCGTACTGATAAGCTCTAGGTTTGAATAATCGTTCAACAAGTCACCGAAGAAGTAGAATGCCAATGGTGCAACACTGTTTGGCGGCATAAAGTAGCGCACCTGTAAGCCCATCTTTTTGAAGTACTGCTCCGTCAACGAAGATTCGTTCGGCTGATATTCAAAGCCCAAAACAGGATGTTGGTTTTCGGTGCGTCGATATACCTTGTTGTCCGATACGCTCAGACAAATCACTGGCAGCTTTTTGAAATGCTGTTTGTAAGACTCAGAATTAACGAAAGCTTTGAACAGTTTGCCATGCAAATCACCGAAGTTCGCTGGGATACTGAACTGTGGCTGGTTTTTGTTGTGGTCCAACAGCAAAACGCTAAAGTCGTAATCACGCACGTATGAAGAGAAGTTGTTGCCCACAATGCCTTCGATACGCTCGTTAGTGTTGTGGTCAACAATGTTAGTTTTGAGCACTTCAATCGATGGGAAGGCTTCTCCACTACCTTGGATATCCATATCAACGGAGATGATTTCAAGTTCAACGGAGTAGCGGTCACCTTGCGCGTTATCCCAATATGCCAACGCATTAAAACGATTGTCGATCATTCGGAGCGCATTGCGCAGATTCTCTCGGCGGTAGTTTCCGCGAGCCAGATTAGCAAAGTTGGTAGTGATTCGCGTGTTGTCTGATGGTTGGTAATTCTCATCAAAGCGAATGCTTTTGATAGCAAATGTGAAATCGTTATTCATCGTGAGTTGGTATCCTATTTCCTTAGATAAAGCAGACTTTTCCTAACTCTGTGCATGGGGACATTTTTTGTTTTTTGGTTTTCCCAATCGTTAGGTTGCACAGCACTTACGACGAACGGTTCGTACAAAAAACGACCGTCGCAGTGCCTAACACCAGAGCAGTCCTTTTTTTATACTTGCTTCACGAGTTGAGTAATATTGGTATTGTTTCACATTGAACATGAAGGAATTTCATGATTTGAGGACAAAGCCTGTCTCGTGCGTGTTACACATGCAGTCGATAAAGACTTCCATTGCAGGCGTAACACACTTTCCGGCATTGCAGCCACACTGCGGTTTGATCATTTGCGGTGCGTTGGTAAACTCAAGCTCTTGCAGGCTGCCCTCTTGTAGTTCTTTTTCAACAGTGAAGCGAGGCAGAAAAGAGATACCGATATTACTCTCTACACAGTTTTTGATAGTGTTAATACTGCTCAGCTCAATCATGTTATCGATGCTGATGTTTCGCTCTTGGATGATGCTCTCAAAAGTCTTACGGAAAAGGCACTTAGGACCATTGCTGATGAATCCCAAATCAATGTGTTGCTCCCCTTTCTGTAGATCCAACCCTGTTAAAAGCGGCGAAGCAACAAGGACCAACGGCTCTTGTTCAAACTCATGCACCTTGAGTGCATCATCATTACCGACACGATAAAACACACCCAAATCGGCTTTATCAGCAATCAATTCATCACGAATCTTATAGCAGTTTTGTGATTGCAGTGAGAGCCTTACTTTCGGCGCTCGTATTCTGAATTCCTTCAAAACATTGGCCATTTTATAAGCGAGCTGAGTTCCTGCGATTAAAACCTTCAACTCCCCTGTCGGCACAGAACTCTCTTGTTGTGCCGTGCCTTCAATGTTTTCCATCACTCGTGCGAGCTCATAAACGTACGGAAGGATCTTTTCTCCTGCCTGAGTCAGCACCATTTTTCGGCCGATCTTTTCGAACAACTGCAATGAGAGATCTTGCTCTAACCATTTGATCTTAAGGGTAACTGTCGACTGAGTGCAATAAAGCTTTTGCGATGCTTTAAGAAACGAGCCTTCCTCAACAATGGTTTTAAACGTAATGAAACGTTTTAGATTCATGACCAAACTCCTAACTTAATAGTTCGAAAAGTTAAAACTCTTAGTTTAAATGCATTCAATTTTTTAATTGATTAACGCGAAGTATAGTGCACAAAAAACAGGAGAGATAGAGATGAGTGCCATCTACACCGCATTTTTCACCTACGTCATCATTACTTCGATCACGCCGGGTCCCAACAACATTTTGTCGCTCAGTGTTGCAACACAGCACGGGCTAAAGCGATCTACCAACGTCATTTCTGAGATGTTCTGCGGCTATATTGTTTTGATGCTGCTGTGTGGCGTTTTCACTTACCACATGGTCAGCCTGCTTCCTGTGATTACACCTTGGCTCACATGGGTGGGTGCGGCTTACATCATTTGGTTAGCTTGGGGAATCGCGACAAGTGATATCAAAACTACATCAGAAGATTCTGAGGGCATCACTTTCTTGACGGGCTTTGGTTTGCAGTTCGTAAACGTGAAAATCATTCTATACGGCGTAACATCCATATCGACATTCGTGTTGCCTTACACACAAAACATCTACTGGATCTTGGCCACCAGCCTAGTGCTCGCGTTTATTGCTCTAGCCAGCAACTTGATCTGGGCAATTGCAGGCAAACTTCTTCAATCGCAATTCCAGAAATATGGCAAAGCGATCAATATGACCTTAGCGGCGACGCTACTTTACTGCGCGGTACAGTTGTTTGTTTGAGGCTGAGGTTGAGGAGATGAGACGCAGTGATTTCCGCGTCTCGAATTTGTAGATGGAGAAATGGTTGGCTTTGAGTATGCTAACTCAAAGTTGGACAGAAGCTTGTTGAACTTTCTGCTCTATTTTGGCTGACGGTGATTAGGAGAAGTATGGATAGATCCATAAATATAGTTTTTTAAGATATCAAAAATCCACCAAGATGCCCGATCACTTGACAGTCATTCAATTTATGAGCGCTAAAATACTGAGCAGACGAAATGTTGCTG
The DNA here is from genome assembly GCF_033339395.1 of Vibrio sp. 397. Classification (NCBI taxonomy): domain Bacteria; kingdom Pseudomonadati; phylum Pseudomonadota; class Gammaproteobacteria; order Vibrionales; family Vibrionaceae; genus Vibrio; species Vibrio sp. 397. The sequence continues at coordinate 66,772 of NZ_JAWOUN010000007.1, forward strand.
AAATGAGATTTCCAAATAAGTCGAACTGCCCTGTGGGAGTTAACTGCTCTTGTATGCTTTACGTTTGTTTGAATCACAAAGCCTTTCTGCTACCCAAACGACTAAGTAAATAACTGAAAGGCGTCTCCGACGGTAGCTATATTACCTTCAAAACAAAAGGAAGATCTTAAACATCTCCTCCCGTGCTCTACTGAATAGCTTTTGCATGTGGATCTGTCGTTAATTTTTTACCTTTCAGCAAGCCAAGCTCGTGTAAAAAAGACCCTGCACATTTATGTACTTTCGCCTTTTCGAGACTCATACAAACAAACCGTCAAAAGAACTACTGCCTTTTATTCGGCAGTGCTCGTTTTGTGTGCCTCAATATATATGGTTTCAAGGATAACTTATCAATAGTTGCTATTTACCAGCTGAAGACGACAGCATCCAAAAATAGCTTTAATTCCGCTTAGTTACTACACCAAGATCAAACGCCCATGGGCTAATAGCGCGCACCGAACCAGGAATGATCACACTAGTGATCTCGTTATCAGTAAATGCCTCTTCACCAATGACAGTCACCGAATCTGGAAAGGTTATGCTAGTAAGCTTGTTTCCATCAAATGCCCTCCTCCCAATGGTAAATACTGAGTCAGGTAGAGTTACTCTGGTGAGCTCATTATGGCTAAGTGCCAACTCCCGAATGGTAGTCAACGTGTTTGGAAGGGTTACGTTAGTGAGCTTATTTCCATAAAGTGCCCCCTTCCCAAGAGTAGTCACGGAGTCAGGAACAACGATATCTCTTCTTGCTCCACCGTAGGAAACAACGACCTTTTTGTTCTCAGTTCCATCATCATTACGAGCAAAAATAAAGCCATCTGATGGTATATTGTTTAATGTGGGTAACGCGTTACCATTGAACCCTCCAGCACCGATGGTGGATAACGAATCTGGGAGGGTCACACTATTAAGTTGGTTAAAACTAAACACATTGTCCCCAATTGGTATTTAACGAACCTGAGAGTATAACGCTGGTAAGCTTGTTATCGCTAAACGCCCCTTTGCCAATGGCTACCACGGAATCTGGAATGGTCAGGTTGGTGAGCTCATTGTCCTTAAATGCCTCATCTTCAATTGTGGCAACCGAATCCGGTATGGTTACATTAGTGAGTTGGTGACCAACAAACGCGCCTTCACCAATAATGGTCACCGAGCTTGAAATTATGACATCGGTCTCTCTACCGGTATACTCTGCAAGTATTGATTTGTTCTGCGAGCCATCTAATTTTTTAGCATAGACTAACCCTTCCGTTGCGTGCTCACAGCCTGTTAGAAGGGCTAGACTAAGCAAGATGCCAAAGATTTGGCCAGTTAGCCTATTGAGTTTTATTCTTGATAATGACATTGCTACTCGCGGGTTTATAATTAGACCGTTATCGGTCTTTCTATGCAAACGCATAAAATGTTCACAGAAATTTAGCTCTACTCAGAGATAAAAGGATGATAACAATACTTTTAATGGATTATCACTCCCAAAAAGATGCTTAGATAGTTTCTCTAACAAAAGAGGCAACTTTGACAAGCCAAACAAGCATATAAAACGCTTAATTCGTGTTGAATTTCATTCTATCGGATAACTTTTTGCAGGGTATTTGATCTAATGAGTATAGGAGCAATAGTTTCCTGTAATAAAGAAAACTGTTGCCTATTTGATCATCCATATTCAAGATGAATATTCATAAGAAGACTAGAGATGGGCAATTTCTGCGGCTATCAAAGTCGAGCTAAAAGTCGCGGAAGCGAACAAAAGCTCAGACCAAGCGGAAGTTACGCTCCTCACCCAATTCAATATTATAGGGATGTTCGCACGCAAGCGCCTGAAGGAGCGTAACAGCTGGTAAAACTAATGTATTTCAAGCGATGAGATTGGCTTTAGATTAATCATTATCTACTCCAGTCTGGCTGGAGTAGTTCATGTCAAAAATCGCCTTCGAATAAGTCAAATTAACTTAAATTCAACGCATAGAATCCATCAAACATTCACAGATATATTATCTCAAAGGAATAAGAAAATGCGCTATATTCGTCTAATTATAATCGCATTGAGTGTAGCGATTTTTTCTGTCCAAGCTTTTGACGGAGCTAGGTTTGCTCACAAAGATTGGTATTTGGCATGTGACAATACTGGCACTTGCCGAGCAGCGGGGTACGCGCCAGCTGGTCTTGGCTATGGTATGGCAATGATGTTTAGACGTGAAGCTGGACCTGCAACCCAGATCACGGCAAAGCTTTTTCTGCAGCTACATGATGAGCAGGCGTTGCCAGCAAGTGTGACTTTGTTGATTGACAACCAAGACCTCGGCCCAATCTACACAGATAAAACGAGTCAGCTGAGCGCCATGCAAGTACAGGCATTATTGGCGGTGGTTACTACTAACGCGGTAATTGAAGTAGGCGCTGGAAAGCAGCGCTGGCGCATTTCGAACAATGGCGCCAGCGCTGTGTTTCGCAAAATGGATGAGTATCAAGGGCGTAGCAACACACCATTTGCTGTGGTTGCCAAAGGTAAACAATCTGAGAACGAAGTACCACCCGCTAAAGTACCACCAAGTTTGACTGTGCAAGCACCGCTATCAAACGCTGTTACCCTTGAAATCGGTTCGTCAGCTTATAATGAGGTGTTACAGTTGCTGACCATTAATGTGCCAGCATCTGAGTTGGATTTCGAACTCCAGAGCGCATCACTTGAAACTGCAGAGCTGGGTCAGGGTAAACGATTTATTGGTGCTTGTTGGCTTATGGCTTACAACGCGCTTTGCAACCATTGGTTAGCGGATAAAAATGGCCCCAATCAGTTGGTTGCATTGGACAGTGATGGTTTTTATATAGATGGTATGGCGCGCCAAGACCGCAAGGGACGAGGATATGGCGATTGCTGGGAAAGTCAGGCATGGGTGTTTGATGGGCAATCTATGGTACCCACTTTGATATCCAGCACGGGTCCATGCCGAGGTATTGCCGGCGGTATTGACCCTATGCCGACCTACATCACTGATGTAACTTTTCCTTCTAAGCAATAATTTTGTAAATGAGGTGAGTTTAAATGTCGATCTTGGTGGCGGCTTGCTAAGTTGTTCGCATCAATAAGCGGTGGAGTATAAAAAAGGATTACTTTCAGTAGGGTAAGTACATGCGGCCTCTGTTTTATAGGGTTAAGATTCTAAGCGATTTGGGGGCATTTTCAAGCTAGAAAGTACCACGTGTTAAAATTCAGATCGTGATATTTCTGGACAAAAACGTCTTTAGGAAAATTGAATATAAGCAACTATCAAATAACTACAGGTGCGGCAACATGAGTTTGGAAGTGCTAGTGCGATGAGCGAAATCGCAATAGTAAAAAGGCTTTGTTTAGATACAGCTTATTAAATACCATTACTTTAAATACCTAGACAAGGATGTTGCACGTAGACCTCTGTCGTCATAAGAGAGCCTTCAAAAACAACATCTGATGAAAACACCATTCTCCAAAAACTTTGTGTACTGCCACATATTAAAATTGCAACAGCACACAAAATAGTGTTAATACCAGTGAATATCTACACCTTCATCAAACGCTATCAAACCATTGTGGGTCGCCAAAGATGGAATAGTCACACTGGTGAGTTCATTGCCAGCAAACGCTTCACTTTGAATATCGAACACTGATTCTGGGATAGTTACGTTGGTAAGTCGGTTATTCCGGAACGCTTTATAACCAATGAAGGACACTGAACTTGGTATAGTCACCTTAGTGATCTTATTATCAGCAAACGCCTCCGGTGCAATGGTATTTACCGAATCTGATATAGTTACGCTAGTGAGATTATTGTTACTAAATACCCCATGGCTAATAGTGGAAACCGATTCTGGGATGGCCACACTGATAAGTTCATTGCCAGCAAACGCCTCACGCCCAATGGTGGTAACCGAATCTGGGATGACCACACTGGTTAGTTCGCTGCTAGCAAGCGCCCTACGCTCAATGATGGTCACCGTATCAGGAATAACAACTTCTTTTCTTGCCCCACCATAGGAAATAACAACCTTCTTATTCTCGGTGCCATCCTCATTACGAGCAAAAATAAAGCCATCTGATGGTGCATTATTAACTGTGGATAGTGCATTGCGATTAAATGCACCTAAGCCAATAGTAGTCAACGAATTTGAGAGGGTCACGTTGACAAGCTGGTTGTCAGAAAACGCAGCCTCTCCGATAGTTCTTACTGAATCTGGAATGGTCAAATTGGTGAGTTTATTATTACTAAACGCCCTATCCTCAATAGAGGTCACAGAATCTGGGATAGTTACGCTAGTCAGTCGGTTGTTCCGAAACGCCTCATTCTCAATGGTATTCACTGAATAAGGTATAGTCACATTGGTGAGCTTGTTGTAAGCAAACGCCTTTTCACCAATGGTCGTCACCGAATCAGGCATAGTCACACTGGTGAGCTCATTATCAGAAAACGCGCCACGCTCAATAGTGTTTACCGAATCTGGAATAACAATTCCTTTTCTTGAACCACCATAGGATACGACAACCTTCTTGTTCTCTGTGCCATCATCATTACGAGCAAAAATAAATCCATCTGATGCCGCATTGTTAACTGCAGATATTACATTACCATTAAACGCTCCATTACCAATAATGGTCACAGAATCCGGGATAGTCACGCTGATGAGCTGGTTGTTAGAAAATGCAGCCCCCTCAATAGTGTTCACGGAATCTGGGATAGTCAAACTGGTGAGTTTATTATCACTAAACACCTTCCAACCAATAATGGTCACCGAATCTGGAATGATCAAATTGGTTAAATTATTGTAACTAAATGCTTCCCACCCAAGAATATTCACGGAATCTGGGATAGTCACACTGGTGAGTTCATTGCCAGAAAAGGCCCGATGTCCAATGGTGGTTATCGAATCTGGAATGGTCACGTTGGTGAGCCTGTTGTGAGCAAACGCATCATCCTCAACGGTAGTTAAAGAACTAGGTATAGTCACACTGGTGAGCTCGTTATCAGCAAACGCCCCCTGGCCAACGGTGGTCAGCGAATCAGGGATAGTCACGTTAGCAAGCTTGTTAGCAGAAAACGCCTTCACACCAATGGTGGTCACCGAATTTGGAATGTTCACACTAGTAAGCTCATTATCAGCAAATGCCCTCTCACCAATGGTGGTTACCGAATTTGGAATGGTCACACTAGTAAGCTCATTATCAGCAAATGCCCTCTCACCAATGGTGGTCATCGAATCTGAAATGGTTACACTAATGAGCTTGTTGTCAGCAAACGCCCCTTCACCAATGGTGGTCACCGAATCTGGAATGGCCACACTGATGAGCTTGTTACCAGCAAACGCCCCTTCACCAATGGTGGTCACCGAATCTGGAATGGTCACACTGATGAGCTTGTTACCAGCAAACGCCCCTTCACCAATGGTGGTCACTGAATCTGGAATGGTCACACTGATGAGCTTGTTACCAGCAAACGCCCCTTCACCAATGGTAGTCACTGAATCTGGAATGGTCACACTGATGAGCTTGTTACCAGCAAACGCCCCTTCACCAATGGTAGTCACCGAATCTGGAATAGTAACACTAGTGAGCGCGTTATCAGCAAACGCCTCCTCACCAATGGTGGTCACCGAGTCTGGAATGGTCACGCTGGTAAGTTTGTTGTGAGCAAACGCATTATCCCCAACAGTAATCACAGAACCTGGGAGCGTTACACTAGTGAGCTCATTGTAAATAAACGCATAGTCTCCAATAGTAGTTATCGAATCTGGAAGGGTTATGCTAGTGAGATTATTATGACCAAACGCGCTCTTATCAACGGCAGTCACCGAATCTGGAAAAGTCACACTGGTAAGATTGTTGCCCTCAAACATACCGAAACCAATGGTAGCCACCGAATCAGGAATAACAATCTCCTTTCTCCCTCCGCCAAAGGAAACAACAACCTTCTTGTTGTCAGTACCATCATCATTACGAGCAAAGATTATGCCATCTGATGGCGCATTGTTGAATGTGGATATTGCATTACCATTAAACGCATTAGAACCAATGGTGGTCACCGAATCTGGGATAATCACGCTGGTGAGATTGTTGTCAGAAAACGCTGAACCCTCAATAGTCGTCACAGAGTCTGGGATGGTCACACTGGTAAGCGTATTGCCAGTAAATGCCCCCCAACCAATAGTGGTTACCGAATCAGAGAGACTCACGTGGGTGAGGTTGTTGTCAGCAAACGCAACTTTTCCTATGGTGGTCACTGAATTAGGTATAGTCAGGCTGGTGAGTTTGTTTCGAATAAACGCGTCATCCTCAATGGTGGTCACAGATTCTGGTATAGTCACGTTGTGGATCTCATTATCGGCAAACACACTCTCGCCAATAACGGTCACCGAATCTGGAAGGATCAGGCTAGTAAGCTCGTTGCGTTCAAACGCACTATCCCCAATAGTGGTCACAGAATTTGAAAGGGTCAGGCTAGAGAGCTTGTTTCCATAAAATGCTTCCTTACCAATGGTTGTTACCGAGTCTGGAATGATCAAGCTAGTTAGTTCGTTGTGTTGAAACGCCCAATCACCAATGGTAGTCAACGAATTTGAAAGGGTCAGACTAGAGAGCTTGTTTCCATTAAATGCATCCCTACCAATGGTGGTCACGGAATTTGGAATAGTCACATTGGTCAAATTGTTGTAACTAAACGCACTCGCACCAATAGTAGTCACTGAATCAGGGATAGTCACGCTGGTGAGCTTGCTACGTCTAAACGCATCACGCCGAATAGTAGTTACCGAATCTGGGATGATGACATCTGTTTCGCTACCATTATAGTCAATAATTACTGACTTGCTTTTTGTGCCATACACCAACCCTTCTGTTGCTTTTTCACAGCCAGTAAGAAAGGTTAAACAGAGCAAACTGCCCAGGGTCGGGCAGATTACCCTCGTGAATCTTGTTATTGATAATGACATACCTGTTCTCAGATTTATATTTAGACCGTCATCAGATTTTCTGTGCGAATGCATAAAACATTCACATACGGTCCGTTTTATCTTGGGTTAAGAGGATGATAGCAATACTTATTGCGACTTATCATTCCCAACAAGTTGTTTAAACAATTTCACTACTAAAAGAAGCGGTTTGACAAGCAAAACAACTATATAAAAGGCTTAAATCTTGTTAAGTTTCATTCTATCGCAGTATTTTCGTAGTATAAAACACACGCTTTTAGACTTTTTAGATTATTTAATCTAACGAATTTGGGGTAGAGCCCTCTTAAAACCATCACATCCACAAAGTACCACGAGCAAAATTAAGCTTGAGGGGCGAGCCGGCATAAAAGTTGAAATAGGAGTAAAGAACCTCATCAAAAGAGCTTTTGGTATAGTTCCTGATTTCGCAAACTTTACACCGAATTGATTATATATTGGATGTATTTTTTATCTGACTATAGCTACACCTTATCGAAGCTAGGAACGCACAAGAAGAGTTTTATGTAATTTATACTTCACAAACAATTTCTCGTAGGTATTTGTGATAGGGTCTACCGTTTTTTAGTACCAGAATTGTTACAAGTCAGACAGCAATTATTGCTTTTAAACTCAGAACCTTAAAAGGCCCTGAGCAGAAGTGCTAGAACAGTAACTTAAAAACATAGCTATTTATTCAAATCTTGTGTAGTAACCACTTCGCTCACCCAAATAGGCATGAAGTCAATGCCTCCAGCGGCAATACCACGGCACAAACCTGTATTACCATAACTCGCACGAACCATTTGTTTGCCATCAAACAACCAGCTTTCAAAGCTCCAGCAATCCCCCAATCCTCGGTCTTTATGAGCGGAGGAAACAATGCCGTCAGAATAGTCATTACCATAGATGTTAAGACGTTTAGGCACAGCAGCATCGCCTTCTCCCAACAACCAATAACTTGAACCATAGTTATAAGCCGCCATCCAACAGGACGCCTCAATCAATGATTGGCCATTATTAAGCTTTGCAATAGCAATTGACGGTGTTTCTTCAAACAGTCTATGGCACTCGGAACTGTCTCCGTTAGACTGATAGCTAGCACGAAGCTGTGGTAACAATTTGGCATATTGGGCAGATTCTGGCTCAAGTGATTTCATCATTGCATCGCCGCCAACATTCACAAGTGTGGGGATAGCCACAGCAAGATTCACCCTAGACTCAGCGCCTTGACCTTTTGCGACAATAGCAAACGGAGTATTCTGGCGCCCCTGATATTCATCCATCCTACGAAACACGGCACTGGCACCGCTACCAGACAGTACCCATTTAGTTTTACCATCACCAATTTCAATAAGTGCATCTTTAGTCACTACTGCAAGAATGGCCTGAACCTGCATGGATGTCATGGCGTCATGCTGTATCGGGCCCAACTCTAGGCCATCGATATAAAGATTTATCTGCTCAGGCCAATGGTCAAAATCAGATTCATCCCCTAAATACACTTTGCCCGTTACTGACGCTGCAGGACCCGCTTTACGAGTAAACATCACAGCAACAGGATTGAGACTGCCAATATTTGAATAGCCAGCCGCCCGGCAGGTCCCTGTATTATCACAAGCTAGATACCAATCTTTGTGTTGAAAACTCTCTCCCTCAAAAGCGCTGACAGAAAAAGCTACCAAACCCAATGTACATATTGTACTTCTAATACAGAGCATTAGCATATTCCTCCAGTTCAGTTTTAATGAATAAATCATTGTGCCTCCTTTGCTACTTCTATTTACCAGTATTAAAAATTCCGTATTCTTATGAAAACATCAATTTAGAATTATTTATTAGAGCGAACCAGAAAACAAATTTAGTCAGTTACCCCAGTTCATCAATAGTTAAAGGAGTTGTTCCATATTTTTTAGGAATTAACTTTCTTCGCTCCATTAATAAATAACCATAATAAACTATTAAGTGGATTTAATTTTCATAATTACTCACCTATATATAGTACCTTTTTCTCCCATTTTATAACCTAAAGTAAAACCCAAACTTTTAACAGGCTTTACTTTATAACTCTGAGCCGAACGTAGTGCTTTATCTATATCTTTTTTCGTTAGTTTTCCAGAGATTTCTTTGAACTGTTTTTCTGCGTCTGGATGTTTGTTTTTTTTTGCCCAGTAAGACCATTTAAACGCTTCAATTAAATTCATCATCCCATTTTCATCATCACGATATAATTGCGCAAAGCCAAATTGAGAATATGGGTCATTGTATTTAACCCCCACGGAATACCACTCTATTGCTTTATCTATATTCTTATCGCAACCCAGGCCATATTGGTACATATACCCAATTTTCCCCATCGCAACGCTTGAACCTTCGTTTACTGCACTATAGTATTTTTGGATGGCTTCTTTATAATTTACAATGTTGTACTTAGTTGATGAATAAATGTCACCAAGTAAAACTAATGCGTAGTGATCCTTCTTGTTGGCAGCAGTCTTAAGCCACTTAAGAGCCTCGTTGAAATCGTAATGGTCACCATCCAGATAAGTGTGTCCAAGAAGAAGCATTGCGTCCGTGTCATTCTGATCTGCTGCCTTGTGTAGCCAATGCATCATCATTTTAGGGTTAGAGTACTCTTTGTCCATAGTATAAATCGCCGCAAGAGTTTTTTGCGCTTCTAAATCTCCAGACTCTGCTGCAATCGTGTGCCATCTCAACATTTCTGCTGAATCTCGACGAAAGTGTCCGTTTCCTTCATAGATTATGCCTAAAATAGCAGCGCAATCTACTTCTCCGTCAGCATATGCTTCCGTCAACCATTTGCTAGCTAACCGCCAATCCTTTTTAAATTTTTCACCACTAAAATACAGGTAGCCAAGTTCTTTCTTTGCCTCCGAGCTTCCCTTCAACGCTGCCTTCGTTAACCAATTTACTACTAGCTTTTTATTATACTTAACACGCCTTCCATGATAGTAACGTCTCGCTAAGATAATTTGAGCCACACTAGACCCCTTTATCGCTAAGTATTTAAGAATATCAATCGGCAACGCAACAACAAGTAATTTATAAATAATATTGAATGTTATTTTTAGCCTGAACATAACTCTTTGCAATAAATTAACATCACGTTTTTTCATTGTTATCTAAATTTCTCCAAGGTTAAATCCTCCGAACTTCATATCAAATTTAATAGTTATTAGTAATATTGAACTTCAATGTTTACTTGTATTTTTGTTCAATTTGGTAAATACAGGTAAGCATCAGTCGATGATAACCAAAAATTGACCGTGTTTGTGTTGGTTTCACTATGCAAGATAACTTTTTTTTCAGGCAAAAACACGTCAGAAACATATAAGTGAGTAAAAACACTATGTAGAAAAGAAACACTATTGAGCTAGAAAGTACAACGGGTAAAAATACAATCGTGTTTGGTGTACCACCAGCACACCTCTGAATATGTATTTGTAACTTTTTCAAATTTAGTAAGTCATGATATTGCAACGTTATTTGTGGACACCAGCGTAATGGTTAAGATTGCACCTTTTAAAAGGTATGATCAAAGTGGGTAAGTGCCGTTTCATTAAAAAGCACAGAGTAATCATTGCTGCCCAGATATCAGGATAACCCCGCCACCCAAAAACGTAACTTTGAACAGACAAATACCACAGTGAGAGTTTGAATCGCCTTAGGTTACATTTTATGAGGGCAAACGAACGCACCAGATTTTGTAAGGTGTTTTATCTAGTGGGCAATTTCTAACTGAGCTTCCGTAAGTTTCTCTCACTACTAAAGCTTCTCCTCCTCCTTCCCTTTTCCCACACTTTCAACGATACTCTTGCGCCTTATTGTTCAGTTGGAAAACTTCATGCCTCAAGCTAACTCCGTTGTCGTACTCGACTTTGAAACCACAGGTCTGTCTCCGAATATGGGTGATCGCGCGATTGAAATCGGTGCGGTTAAGATCGTTGATGTTGAGGTGATCGATAGTTTTCAGCAACTTATGAATCCTGGCTTTCGTGTGAGCTCATCCATTGAAGTTTACACAGGCATTACCAATAACATGCTGCGCACAACGCGTCGTTCGATAAGCGCTTTCTGGATGCGGAACTGGAGCGAATTAACTGCGGTTATTCTGGCAAGTTCGCGTGTTCTTTATTGGTGGCACAACGCCTTATTCAAGATGCGCCGTCACACAAGTTAGGTGAGTTGGTTCGTTATAAGAACATTGAAAACGACGGTGTATTCCACCGCGCGTTAGCCGATGCACAGGTAATGGCAAAGCTTTGGTTACTGATGGTGGAAGAGCTTGAACAATCGGGCATAGCAGCGCCAAGCTTCAAGCTTATGCAAACGGTAAGTAAGACAGCAAAAGGAAAACTGGAGCAGTTGCTCTCTAAAAATCGGTTTTAACCACACGAGATATAAACAAAAGTCGATTACTTTTGTTAGGAATCGGATTATTAAATATAGAAAGTGATTGCTTACATTAAAGTCTATTTTTATGTATTTAATAACAATTGTTTAGTGCCATTTAATCTCAAAATTTTGTTTGCCAGCTTTATTAGTCCTGGAAGGTGAATCATTTGTAATAAACTTGGAACTGAAAACATCAAAACAGCTTTCAATAGATTCCAAATAACATCGTAATCACCAGGAGTAAATTTAAAAGCTGACATTAATAAAACCAGAACAATAAATGCATAACAAAAATTTTGAACAAACTCATCAGGATACCAAGAGTACGTTATTTTCGTTTTATTTTTATCTTGTCCTAGTTTACATCGAAGCTCCCCACCAATCTCTCGTCCTGCAACAATTGAGCTGAAGTTTATAAACTCACGAGTATTGAGTAACCGGTCTTGATGTGCTTCAGAACTTCGAGAAGTTTTTCTTTTTACTATTAAGATATTTTCCTTTTTCTTAGTCAAGTAAGCACCTTCACTAGGATTATTCTCATTTAAATAAAAATAGTCAGTATTTTTTAACCTAAAAAGAATCTCTTCCATTGATTCTTCGCTATACTTTTCGCTTCTATAAAGTGCGTGGTTTATATTCATTACAATCTTGTAGCCTTGTGGGAACCAAATTTCACATCAACTAACTATCAAAACAGTTAGCAATTCAAATCAAGATGTAAATTCTAAACAAGGCTGACTAAAACACCACTTCCAAAGTGACCATTTTCATAGGCGAATTACCTTTATTTTAGTAAAGCTCCAAACTGTGAATATCACTCCGGCACCCTATCCGAAATTACCTTGCCGTCTTTGATGGTGATGATGCGTTTAGTGCGCTCTGCCAGAGCGTTATCGTGCGTCACGATGATCAGCGTTCTACCTTCGGCGTGGAGTTGGTTGAACAAGGCTTCAATCTCTGCGCCGGATTTTGAATCCAATGCACCCGTTGGTTCATCTGCTAAGATGATTTGCGGATCGTTGACCAAGGCTCTTGCAATCGCGACCCTCTGTTTTTGACCACCAGAAAGCTGGTTTGGTTTATGGTCTAAACGATCCCCTAGCCCGACTTGCTCTAGCAATTTAGCTGCGCGCTGGCGACGTTCTTTGGCTTTGATACCAGAGTAAACCAACGGCAGTGCCACGTTATCAAGCGCCGTCGCGTATTCCAATAAGTTAAAGCTTTGGAAGACAAATCCGATCTTTTGGTTACGAATGCCAGCCAGCTCATTCGCACTTAAACTTGCGACGTTTTGGCCGCCAAGTTGGTACTTGCCATCGGTGGGCTTATCTAAACAACCGAGCATGTTCATCAACGTTGATTTGCCTGAACCGGACGGGCCAAGAATCGAAAGAAACTCGCCTTGATTAATGGTTAAGTCAACGCCGTCTAGCGCGCGAACTTCCGCCTCCCCGCTTGAGTAGTATTTACAGATGTTGGTCAGCTCAACAAGCGGTTTGTTCGACATGTTCTTTCCAGAGTTATTGTTGTTATTCACTTTGTAGCGCCTCCAACGGGCTGACTTTTGCGGCTCGGTTTGCAGGTAACCATGCAGATGCCACACCAATGATCACTAAGGTGAGGATGACAATCGCGACAACGACCCACGACAACTCAGGGACAGGTTTACCCAGTTGTTCATAAAAAGCATTGCCCTCTAAAGGAATGGAACTGATGGCAGACACCAGCGCGTACGTCACGGCTAACCCAAACGCCCCCCCCATCATCATTGTCAATAAAGACTGTACTAAATAGTGCATGCGAATAGCCGTTGGGGTTGCACCGACTGCCATGCGCACACCGATATCACGCGTAGATCGCTTTACGGTGGCATACATCACATTGGCGATGCCAACACCAGCAACAGCTAACGTCACGAAGCCGATAATGCCAAGGAAACTCTGCAAACCTATCAGAAACTGCTGCATACTCTTTTGCTTAAGGAACATATCATCGACTTGGACGACCTGTTCATCACTGACACTTGCCCCGTGTTTACGGGCAATCACTTGCCTGATCGTCTTTGCTAAGGCTTCTCGGTCTACATCCGCTTGTGGCTGCACATTGATGCCACCAATTTCACCGTTGACATGAAATCGCTTCCACGTCGCTAACGGCACAAAGCTGGAATAGTTGATAAGATCCCCCAGTTCTATTTGGGCGCTGTTTTTCTCCAATACGCCCACAACAGTGAACTCCTCATTGCCGATTTTTACCTTTTTCCCCACAGGGTTGACTTGCAATGTGACTGTCGCAAACCAACTAAAGTCCTCATTCGGGTTGAATAAGTCGGCTGCCAGTTCATAACCCAGTACAACGACTTTGCGCGTCTCTTTTTGATCGAGTGGGTTTAACCATCGTCCCCCCGCCATCGGCACCAAATTGGTCATGGATTGAAACTCGCTCGTGACCGCTAACGGCTCTTGCCACGAGCTTCTGTCACCAACGGTGATGCGCTCTTTCCACTTCGCCGTTGGCGCAACGCTTTTTACATCGGGTAACGCTCGAACAACCTCTGAATCGTCCATTTTTAGTGTCAGAAACTTACCTTGGTGAAAAGCACCGTGGTCGACGGTGGCCATCCCTCCGGTCAAATAAATCAAGTTGCCGTTACCATTTTGTGCGGTTTTCAATACGCCCTGACGAATACCCTCACCTACCGCCAACATAGCAGCGATACAAAGGGTCGCCCACGCTACTGCTAGAATGGTCAAACCCAGTCTCAGCTTTTCTGCGGCCATTTCTTGGAAAATTTGTCTCATCGGTAACAACATGGCTAAGCCCTCGCACTCAAAGCAATGACTGGCGTGAGACGTGATGCTCGCCTTGCTGGGAAATACGATGCCATCAATGCCAAGATAAGCGTCACAAGTAAAGACCAAGCAATGGAATCTGGCGTGATCACAGGCAAACCAATCCATTCCGGTAATCCCATGCTGCTTAGGACAGATACCACGGCATACGAAAACATCAGACCTAATGCCGTGCCCACAGCTACCAAAATAAGCCCCTCAAAAATAAACTGACTGAGTATGGATTTTTGAGTCGCCCCGATCGCCAAACGCACACCGATTTCACGCGTGCGCTCAGTGACGGATAAAAACATGATGTTGGCAACACCAAGCGCACCGACCGCCATGGTCATCGCACCGCTCGCTCCGAGAAAAATCTGAATGCCACGCAAAATTCCACTGATGACCGCCGCACCTTCACTAAAATCGGGTAATTCGACCGCATCTTTATCACTTGGGTCAAAATGAAGCTGCTTGGCGAAAAAATTTACGATATTTTGTCGAAATGACGATGCATCCATCCCTTCTCTCGGCTTCATCAATACCATCCAAGGTTTCGCATCCCACAAATCGCGGTACGTTGTTTGAGGAATGAAAACCGTGCGGCTATCGCCGAATGAAATGCCAGTGTCCTCACCAACGGTTATCCCAATCACCAAAAACGGAATGCCGTTGACTTTGAGCCTATCCCCGATTTGGATTCCGCCCATTTGCGCAATTTGATCGCCTAACACCGCCACGCGAGTATGGTTGTTCATATCACTTGGTGACAGGTTTCTCGAACCAGATTGCAGCTTGCGTTGCATTAAAGGAAAGTAAGACGTATCAATACCGCTGACCGTACTCGATAAATTCTGTCCTTTGAGATTGGTGATATTCGCATCCCATTTGGCGTAAACGCTCGACGCCTGTTGCACAAAGCCTGACTGTTTGATCATGTCGACTTTTTCTTGTGGAATATCAATTTGTCGCCTTGAAGGTAACCCTTGCCACGGTTTACTGGTACTCGACGGAAACACCACTTGCACATTGTTGATCATAAATGAAAACGACTGAGTCTGATGGCGATAAAAGCCTTCGCCAAGTGCGATTAACACCACCACAGAGATCACGCCCCAAGCAATCGCGATAATGGCTAGAACGCTCTTCATGCGGTGCGCCATCAACGTTTGCCAAGTTTGTTGCAATAGGCTGCTCATGAATGAAAAGCCCGAGAGATCAACGCCATGGTATCGTCATCGAGCTTCCCTACGGTTTGCAGTAAGCCGATTCTCTTACGCCAGTAGCTGTACAAGTTGGTTTGCAGACTGTTTTTCGCCTCAAACAAGCTGTTGTGTGCGCTGATAACTTCCGACACTTCAAGCAGGCCAGCGTCGTAAAGTTTCTCTTTGCTTTGCAACACTCTGGCGCGCGACTCAACCAGCTCGTTCGCTATCAAAACTTGATTACAGTTGATATCGACCTGCGTAAACTGCTGAATAACTCGTTTCTGAATATCAATTTCCACTCTACGCATATCTTGCTTGGCGCTTAAAATGTTCAACGATGCTTCGTCCACTTTCGCTCGCACTGCACCATTGAGGTCAATCGGCAAATTCAAACTAATCCTAGCGTTAAACTCGCCGTTTGAACGACTATCACCATCGCTGTAGCCCACACTGCCTTTGACGGTTGGGTAGTATCCACCTTTAGCTGAATCTTTCGCGAACTCGCTCGCTTTCACCATCTGCGCCGCCACCAACAGCTCTGGACTACTATCTTTCGCCAGCTTTAGCCATTGCTCCTGAGAGTCCACCAGCATCGGTGGCTGAATCAAAGAATCCGTTCGAATTTGGTCGACACTCTCCGGCATTTGATTGATTAACGCCGCAAGCTCTGCTTTTTTCACTTCGAGATCGGCTTTTGCATTGAGGATACTTGCTTGCTCAGAGACTTGATTCGCTCGCATCTCTTCAACATCAACCGACTTCACTTTGCCTGCTCGATAGCGTTTCTCGATGATGTTGAGAAGTTCTTTCCCCTCCTCCAGCTTGGACTGCGCCAATTTGAGGTCGCCCTGTGCGCTTGCCACATCTAGGTAAGCAGTGAGAAACTTCTGCGCAAGCTCGTTATGCGATTGAGATAGCTCTAACTGTGCTTTGAGATAATTGGCATTCGCTTGATCCAGTTCCGACCACAAACTGCTATCCCAAATAGTTTGAGATAAGGTAGCGCCGTAACTGTTGGAATGGCTAGAGGACTCATTCCAATCCGCTGACGCACTGGCACTTAAACCCGGCAATAACGCACTGCGGCTACTCTGTACGCCAACCTCGCCAAGCTGGACGCCGATTTTCGCTTTTTCGTAATTTGGATCGTTCTGCTTTGCTTGTTGCCAAGCTTGTTCAATAGAAATTGCGTAGGTCGGCAAACTGAGCGTGGCAGCCAACAATGCAAAGGCGATTGTTGATCGTTGCAGCTTAACCATGCGCCGCTCCCATCATGCTGTTGTCGATAACCTCTTCATCAAGCTCCACGCCGTCAAGCACTTCGACATTGATGCCATCTGACAGACCGAGTTTCACAGGTTGTTTATGAAACCCTTGTTCTGAGCTGTCGGGGATCAGAACATTCGGTGCGTCACCATCAAATTGCAGAGCGCGCTCCGGTAGAGTGAGCACGTTTTCAGACTTCTTCAGAATGATTTGAGCCGTCGATGAAAAACCAGAACGAAGCAACACATCTTGTGGGATCTTGAGTTCTCCCACTTCAACCTCAAAACCGTTATCAAAACTTTTTGCAGAAGCATTGCCCTCTGGTGAGTTAAGGTTCTCAGATTGAATCGCCACTTTGGTTAGCACACCAGAAATCGCCACATCAGGATAAGGCGCAACCGTCAACATAACGGGCATTCCCGGAGACAACTGCGCAGCATCATGCTCACTGACGCTACCTTTAAAAATCAGACTGTTCATGTCGGCCAATGACATCATTTCAGTCGCGGCTTGGCTTGATTGAGTCGAGATGATCGGCTCTCCGACCTCAACTTTCTGGTTGAGTACCGTGCCATCAATTGGCGCGTAGATCGTCGACGTTAAACGCGCATCACCGATAGACGCCTCACCACTGCGAATGAGTTCGAGATTCTGGCGCTTTTGCAATACGTCCGCTTGCGCAGATTTGACTGCCGAGCGCGCACTTACGTATTCGTCGTAGTTACTTGGAATAATGTCCTGCTTGACCAAGCTTTCTAAGTTGGACAGTTTTTGTTTGGCGGATTCCAGATCGGCTTCACTACGCATGAGTTCTGCCGATGCATCCGTTAATGCTTGGGGGGTTGGGTTTGGACGCACTTTGATCAGCGGCTGGCCTTGCTTCACCTTTTCACCAACTTTCGCGTAAATTTCACCGACGATACCGTCGATTTGTGACTTGATAGACACGGAGTGTGCAGGGACAATTTTACCAACAGCCACCGCTTGTTTTTCAATCGTGCCTTTTTCCACAATCAATGTAGGCAGTAATTCTGGTTGAGCGGCAGATTGGAGATAGAAGTACGCAGCACCGCCGAGCAGCGCAATGCTCACTGCGGAGACAAGCCAACGTTTCGTCATTATTTATTCCAAAAATTATTGGGTAGTCTAATGACTACTCCTAAAACACAAAGTTGAAGGAATAATATCCTGCTTTAATAGCGGTTTGGTTGTCACAGTTGGTATGGTTTTGTCAGTCACCTCTGACAATCAAAGACTAAAAAAATCTCGAGGAATCATTCAGCGAAGACGCTGTCTACGATGGCGACTGACAAGCTCTGTAACCGCTCGTTTCAACCGCTATCAATTTCATTCTGAACAATGTGCAAAATGGCGCTGTTCGATATCCTCCAATCGCATATCCATACAGTCTTGCGCCTCACGTCCTAGAGCAGGAAAAACTGCATGCGCTTTTAAAATGCTTTGGCTGATAAAGCCGCATTTCTCCAACACACGGATACTCGCGTGGTTGCCAATATGCGGGGCGGTGCGAATGCGCGTTATACCCAAGCTTTGCAGGTAGACAACGCCAAGTTTGCAGGCTTGGGTTGCATAGCCTTTTCCCCGATAGCGAGCAGAAATACCAAAATGGATTTCACTGCTGTCTTGCTCAGGTATCAGCACCAGACAACCAATTGGAGTTTGAGAAGTGAGTTCTTCAATAGCGAAGACTAATAGATTGGGAGACTTTTGATCATATTGAGCACGCCATCTTTCTCGCTAGCTTCAAGGGTTTGATTAACATTTTGGTGGACTTGGCGATTGAGGAAGCGGCATGCTTTCTCATCGCCTAAATAGTTTTCAAACAGGGGAGCAGCGTCTGTTGTTTTGAGGTATCTGATTGCCACTTGTTGAGATTCAACTCTCATCATGATTTAGCTCTGATAAACATTCGGTTTCCAGATTTGCATGAAGTTTTCTACTGGAGCAATAGGAGTGAACCCAAACTGTTCGTACAACCCATGAGCATCGCGGGTTGCAAGCATCATACGGCGTAAGCCTTGTAGTTCTGGATGAGCAACAATTTCTGATATCAACCACTTACTGATGCCTTTACCACGGTGTACCTCCACAACAAACACATCGGCAAGGTACGCAAACGTGGTACGATCGGTAATTAACCGAGCAAAAGCAACGAGTTGATTTTCATCATCCAAAACCGCGAAACAGAACGAATGGCGCAATGACTTCTCAAAGCGTTCTCTTGGAATACCCTTTCCCCAATAACTGTTTGAAATGAACTGGTAGATAACGTCTAAATCCATGTCATCTAACGACATAGTAATTCGAAATCCTTGCATTGTATCCCTCAACATTGATTTATATTTTCTCAGCCACACAGACAAGCGAGTTGGCATTCGCCTCAAATACTTGCGCTGACCAAGATTGGTACTTCTCTATGATTCTGAATCCCGCTTGTTCAAGGAAACCCTCTATGTCTTCTAGCGGACGATATTTTAAATCAATGCTGGAATGCTCAATCGTTCCACTTTCAAAATGGCGCTCTTTGTTCAAATACATGATGGACGTTTGCAAGTCATACTCGGCCTTCATACCGAAATAATTCACTTCACCATAAGTTGGAGAAACATAGGTTTGCCACAGCGCCATCTCATGATCCAATTCTAGATTTTCTGGCGTTGGTAACCGCGTATCGAAAACAAATCGCCCACCTTTTTCGAGGTGTCTTGATATTGAGCTCAGTGCACCTGCTAGCATCTCGTCACTTAAAAAGGCTTGGAATGCATTCCCTGTCATTATGGCTAGGTCAAACTTCTTACCTAACGAAAACTGGGTTGCGTCGAGATGAAGAAAACGCAAGTTACTCCTGCTTTTGGCTTTGTCCTTTGCGTGTTTGAGCATCCCTTCAGAAATATCAATGCCAATGGCTTCGTTGAGTTGCTCAGAGACTGGAATCGTGACAATACCGGAACCACAACAAACATCCAATACACTTCGAGCATTGGTTTCTTCGATTAACCTTGTGATGAAAGCAATGTCGTGATGGTAATGCTGGTCGTATTGAGCATCGTATTCAATTCCAGACCCGAACTCGGTTAAATCTTGTGTTTTCAAAAACAATCCTTGTTTGTTACTTATTTCAGCGGTGTGACTTTTTCTGCTCTAGCATCAAGTATCGACACACATAACCAACACCAGATACGTAACCAATCACATTTTCTAGGGAAACCACTTCCAACCCAGCTTGCTGACAGAGTTGCTCAACTTCACTTTCGGTATATGCCTTATGCACGACCGATCCACTATAAGTATTTCGAGGCAAATCTTGCCCATCCGGATCGTGGTATTGAAAGCTGATAAAACATCGTCCATTCGCAGTTAGCTTATGCGAAATGCACTCCAGAAGTTGTTGAGGCTTTGCTAGAAACTCAGTAAAACCAAGTGCGGTGATAAGGTCGAAGGTTTGCTCAAACAAAGGGGAAAATGGCTCATCGAGATTATGAACCGCGACACTTTGATAGAGGCTAGTTTGGCGCGCTTTATCAACCATTTTGGACGAGATGTCTAAGCCATGGATGGCGAGTTCTGGATAGTGACTTTTTACGACATGGCCGATACTGCCAGTCGCACAGGCTAGGTCGAGAACCGAGCCTTGCTCGATGGGAAAGGTTTTTAACTTCTCAGAAATCCAACGTGGACCGACGTAGTGACTGCCATCCACCAACTTTTGATAGCGATCCGACACATCATCATACATTTTTGCTACGTTCATCGTTTCCTCCTTGATAACCAGAACGATGCTCGAATGTAACACGCAATAAGCATCTAGACACTTATTGGTTAACTAGTCCTTTATGGAATGTGACCGACTGGTTGTTTAGGACAACAAAAAAATCCGATACTCTATATTTTGAATATCGGATTTTTATTGCGTTATCGAGCTAACCAAATTCTCGTTAATATTCCTATCGGAGTAGTAACGCCAGTTGTGACGGAGGAAATTTCACCATTTCTTAAAACATAAATGGTTGGGGTCACGCTAATTTTCCATTCGCGCATAATATCGCTTGAAGGATCGTTTATGTTTTCGAAACGATATTCTTTTGCCCTCATAAACTGCGCCACACGCTCATTCGGTCCCGACGATCCAGAAACGCCAACTACGGTGTAGTCATCACTCAGCCAACTCACGCTTGGGCTTACAAATTTACAAGCGGGACACCAAGTCGCCCAAAAATAAACAACGACAGGTTGTTCATAACTTTGCGCGATTGCATCGAAGTGTTCGCCATCGCTCAAGACTGAGCTCAATGGTGGTGACTCCTGTTTAGGAATATCTTTAGTGCGATACCAATCCATCGCGATGGAAATGACGGTGACAATGAGCACCATCTGTACGATTTGAACGAGCCAATATCGGAATGTTCTACGCCGCTTTGTCGAACTCATTGAATAGCTCCCCCACTCGCTTGCTTCACCGCACTTAAAACAACATCATCAGTCAGAATCACAGGTAACGGGATACCTTGCGGCGCTGCCGGGCCATAGACGATGTTAAACGGCACACCGTAACGCCCATGAGCTCGTAAAAAGTCAGTTACCGAGCCGTCCGGATGTGTCCAATCCCCTTTTAACGTCGCTACATTAGGGCTTTGCAGCAATGAGTAGACAGGATCTTGCCAGATCACACCGATCTTGTTCGCTTTACACGTGACACACCAATCCGCAGTGACATCCACAAACACCACTCGCCCATTATTGACGTGATCTTCAATCGCCGAGTTAGAAAGCTTCTGCCACGCTAAGTCCTCAGGAAGCGGTGTCGCCCATTGGTCGGCAGTGACACTACCAAGTAACAGGCCACCAGCTATCAACACTAATGACGCAGTTCCGGATACAGCAAGCGCTTTCTCACCATACACTTTCTTAACTCTTGCCATCATTACAACAAAAGCAACCACAGCGATGAGTGCAATCCATAACATAGGTACATGATTTGCCATTAATGAAAGTAGCCAAACGCTGGTTGCCAGCATCATTATGCCAAACGCTATTTTAACGACATTCATCCACGAGCCAGGCTTTGGTAGTTTCAGCGCGATATTTGGAAACACAGCGACTAAGAGCCAAGGCAGTGCCATACCCAATGCTAATGCTGTAAAGGTTGCAAATAACGTTAATACGTCGGCACCCAAGGCAAACGCCACGGCCGTTCCTAGAAAAGGCGCGGAGCAAGGCGTCGCAAGCAATGTGGCAAACATACCTTGAACATAGTGACCAACTAGGGAGTTATCACCTTTCGAGGCTAGCCATGTATTGGTACCCGATGATAGACGGACTTCAAACAGCCCCAGCATATTGGCCCCAAACAAAGTGGTGACCAACACCATCAAACCTAAGAACCAAGGGCTTTGAAATTGCACGCCCCAGCCAATGGCATTACCTGTTAGCTTAAGCACCAAAATAAAACTAGCGAGAATCCAGAACGACGTTAATATACCAAGTGACGAGGCAACAAACTGAGCGCGAATTTGACGACGCTCGATACCTTGAGCGGCAACAATACTACTTAGCTTCATCCCCAAAACCGGAAGAACGCAAGGCATGATGTTAAGAATTAAACCGCCGAGCAACGCGAATAGAAAAACACTCGTTAGAGACGTGCTTGGCAGCGGTTCAACTATTGCCTCAGCAGTTGCTTGAGTGGTTTCTTCTGCTAGTAAATTGGTGTCTTTGATGGTCACAAACAGCGACTGACCATCTAACTCCACATCGCCCAGCCAAGTATCAACGATATAGCTCGCGGTGACGATGTTTCCTTCTTGATGCATTCCTTCAAGCTTGAAGCTATAGTCTCGCGTTGCTTCATCGACACCATCCACCAGCACTTGTGGTTGTTGCCAACCCTGACTGTTCTGTAGCTTGATTTGTAGTTTCGATTGGTTTGCATCCCAACTCGCCTGAGTAACATCAATAAACGGCGATGGCTGCGGCACGTTACTCACTGCTTGAGCGTAACTGAACATCACGCCTTCATCGACTGTTAGATCAGAAGGCAAGAACGTCAATTGAATTTGATAGTCGGTCAGCACACAAATCGTCGTACAAGAAGAAAGTGTCAGTACCGCATCAATCGTGACAGGTCTGGACATGTCTTCGACGTGCAGCGTCATGGGGAACAAAGTATCGCCTTTATACCCAAGAGTCTCGATACCTAATAGTTCGAATTTTTGTGGGTGCGGCCATTGCCAATCCACTTTGGATAAATTTTGTGAATTTTGCCAATCAATAGATGGTGCTACGCCGCCCTCACCAGGTGAACGCCAGTAAGTTTTCCAGTCTCCGGTTAACTTGACATCCAAATAACCTGTAAGTGTTTTGGCTTGCGGATCTTGTTGACCAGTGAGCACAAAGCGCGTTTGCACTGGAGGATGTTGTGGGTTGGTTAGCCAACCTGTATCAGTAGTTTGAGCTGAAATACTCAGAGAGAGCAAACTCAAAGCAAGCGTCATAAAAAACATGAACGCAAACTGAGTCAGTTTAGTAATTTGATTCATAGTGATTCCTAGTTAAAAGACAAAGGTGCTAAATAACTGACGCTAGTGGTCAGAAAGCACGCTTTTATTCTCGGAACACACAGAAAGTCAGATGGACTCGATACTTACGGCCTATCGGTTCCGTCCAATGTTGCGCACCAATATAGGCACTGCACAACCAAATTGCCGAAGCAAAAAGACCGACAAACAGAACAACAATAAATACATCGAGTTGATGTTGAGAAAACTGAATTAACTTTTCAGACAATTCGCACTTGCTAGTTTCTTTAGTATCAATCGACTTGACGCTCGAACGCTCATCAGCAAGTGAAACCGCGGGCGATTCCGTCTCATATTTCATAGAGCATGACGATGCAAAGCCTGAATTTTGCATCAGACACACAACGACCACCCAGCCAATAATCGCCAGTAGCCATTTTGCCCGCTTATGTGGCGTGTGATGTCGTTTAGTCAACAAACTCATAAGAATTCAGATAAAGTAAGAACGAAGAAGATAATACGCGAGTCGTCATAAAGCTCAAGTTGTATCCTCTAAATAACCTTAAGAGGCTTCACTCGGTAACCTTTAATCTAGCTTGCCATAAATATATGCCAACTCTGCGACGGTTTTTGCCGAGAACTTCTTCAATAGATTAGCTCGGTGTACTTCAACCGTTCGCATTGCTATGCAAAGTTCGTCAGCAATACGAATATTGCGCTTTCCTTCAATAATCAAACGTAAAATGTCTTTTTCTCTAGGTGTGAGCGATTCATAAGCCGATTTAGCTGCTGCCATATCGAGGTTTGTGGCAGACTGCGCCTGTCCCTGCAAAATGGCTCGTGCCAGTTCATCGCCTTTGACTGGTTTTTGGAAGAAATTGACCGCCCCAGCTTGCAATGCATCGACCGCCATCGGAACATCACCATGCCCTGTCAGATAAATAACGGCTAGCGGGCTGTTGGCTTGATTTAAAATTTGGTGCACTTGCTGACCACGAAGGTTGGGCATTCGACTATCAAGGATCACGCATCCGGCCTGATGAATGTTCACTTTATCGAGAAAAGATTGCCCATCAGCAAAAGTCGTCACGTTGAAGTCATGCTCTTCCAGCATAAAAGCGAGCGAGTCACGCACCGATTCATCATCATCGACTACAAAAACAGGTAGCTGCTTTTCACCGCTGCTCATTGAATGCTCCTATGCCTAGTCCAGATTAGTTTTGATATGGAAACACAAGCTCAACCAAACAACCATGTGGTGCTGTCGAGCTGATGACAAACTCGCCACCATGCATTTCCATAACATCGCGACAAATGGCTAACCCTAGCCCAAGCCCTTCTTCTTTGCTACTCACAAACGCTTGAGTCGGATTCTCTTGCTGCAACCCTGTACCATTGTCTAACACTCGAATAGAGAGTTGACTGATTTGGTAATCGCAATGCAGGGCAATTTTACCTTGATAACCTGATGAGTGATATTTCTCTTGGAACAAAGTACACGCATCAATCGCGTTGCTGATCACATTAACTAGAACCTGTTGTACACCAACTGCATCGACAAGTAACGGACGAATGTTCCCCTCTGTACTGGTCACGATCGAAATGTTTTGCTTCTGCATTCGAAAATGGAGCAACTCAATCGTGTCATCAATGAGTACTTGAAGATCGCACGGCGCTTTGTCGACACTGCGCTTGCGAATCAACGTTCTTAAGCGCTGAATAATTGCATCGGCTCTTTCAACTTGCCCCTGTATTTTCTCAAGCACAGGGACAATATCTTCATGAGGGCGTTTTTTGGCCAAGCGAAGTAAACCGCCTTCACTGTAATTGCGAATTGCCGCCAGTGGCTGATTGAGTTCATGGGCAAGACTAGTGCCAATTTCCCCGACAATCGCCACTCTTTGCGAATGCTCTAACTGTTCACTTTTCTCTTTTAAGCGTAACGATGTCTGCTCCAACGCGTGCTTGCTCTTGCTAAATCGATACTCAAGCCAAAAGTGGTAAACGTTCAATACAATGACAAACATGAACAGCGCCCACGCCCATTCTTGATGACTACGCAGCCAGCGCAGTGCCTCACTCCACCAAGGTTGTTGCAACGGATGGAGATCCAACGCCTGATAAAGTTTGTCGATGCTCAGCAAGCTAACGGGGGAGGTCCAACCTGACGCGCCTGCCACAATAACCGCAGGGTGTTCAGGTGGCATCGCTAACAATACTTGCGCAATCTGTTTGGCAATCTGAGCTGAGCCGCGCTCTGTTTTGGCAAATGACCAGTTAGGATAAAGCGGTGTGGAAACAGCGCATAACGAGCGCTCGTTCGGCTGTTGATTTAAAACTCGGTAATTACCCGGTTGTAAAAGCCCTTCACTTAACATCTGTTCCAATAAACAAGCGGGGACGACGGCCGCTTCCACATTACCATCACGTAATTGATACAGGTTGGCATCAATAGGAAAACCAAGATAGCGGACATCAGAAAAGAAATCGTTTGGATTAAGCCCCATTTTGACTATTTGATAGCGCATCGTTAGATAACCACCAAACGCTTTTTCTGATACCGCCGCAACGGGACGTCCTGAGACATCTTGCACCGTTTGATAACTTGAATTGGCTCGAACCACCAGCGCCGAACCAATGCCGTAATTCGAGTTTTGTGGTGCTCTGCTGGTTAGCGTTGCCATCCACGACAGCGCGTATTGCCTGCCCAATCGCACTGCCTGACCTGGGTTGGTTAAGATGAAATCTATCTTCTGAAACTTCACCGCTTCGCCCATTTCATCCAAGTTAAGGGGATGAAGGACAAAATGCACATCGGAAATTTGCTGATTGAGCCAATCAATGGTCGGTTGCCATCTCTGCTCAGCATAAAGATGGCCGCGTATCGCTAACACGCCCACTTCGACTTTTTGCTTGACCTGTGGCTGCTCTGCTTTTTGCTCTTGCATTCCTTGCAGATATTCTTGTTCAGAAACAGCGCCCTGAGCCAAAGATGCAAAGGCAACTAAGCAAAGAATCCAAAGCTGAAGCCACAGTGCTTTTTTCATGATGAGTCGAATCGTTCCGTCAAGAGAGTGCGACAAGAATAACAGCTACCTTCCCTAAACCACATTTGTTTTAGATCAAGTTTGATCTGGGTATGTGGAAATCCACAATATAAGCCTCGCAGTGCATTTCTCACAATGGAATCAGTCAATTCAAATACAACAAAAAAGCAGGTGAGTTATGGATTCCACCAAACGTCGCTTTCTCAGCGCGGTCACAGCCGGAGCCGCGTTAATTCCAGTCGCAGGCATTGGCACGGCAACTGCGGGAAACATTATTCGAAATAACCAGTCCGCTGACCGAAAAGGACAAGTCGGGAAGCGTTATGCCATGGTGATAGATTTGCGTAAATGTGTCGGATGCCAGGCTTGCACTGTGGGTTGCAGCATCGAGAACCAAGTGCCTATCGGTCAATTCCGAACCACCGTAAAGCAATACGAAGTTACGTTAGATGATGGCTCTACAGCCACGCGAGAAGCAAAAACCTTTATGCTACCGCGCCTTTGTAACCACTGCGACAACCCACCTTGCGTGGCAGTGTGTCCGGTTCAAGCAACCTTTCAGCGCGAAGATGGCATTGTCATGGTGGATAACAGTCGCTGCGTAGCGTGTGCGTATTGTGTACAAGCTTGCCCTTACGATGCTCGCTTTATCAATGAAGACACCCTCACCGCAGATAAATGTACCTTCTGTGCTCACCGTCTAGAACAAGGTCTATTGCCTGCCTGCGTGGAAACCTGTGTTGGCGGAGCACGTGTAATTGGTGATTTGAATGATCCATCAAGTGAAGTTCGCCGCTTAATTGCGAAGCACCAAGACGATATCAAAGTGCTAAAGCCCAATGAAGAGACCAAGCCGCATGTGTTTTACATCGGCATGGATGAACGCTTCACCAGCCACATCGACGGGCAGCCAGCTATTTACGACCCACAAGGAGAGCGCGCATGAACATCACCGAAGTGTTAGTCCAACCTCAAGCAATGGCTTGGCTCCCGTGGGCGGTGCAGTACTTCTTTTACATCGGTTCTGCTTACGCTGCCGCTATTTTGTTCCTAATCGCACTGTTATTTGAGCAACACACCAGTCATCGGTTACGCGCCGCGCTGGTGCTAACGATGGCCATCGGCGCTATCGTAGGCCCGTTGGCGTTAACTGGCGACCTTCACCAGCCGGGACGAGCTTGGCATTTTTACGCGCACATCACGCCGTGGTCATGGATGTCTCTAGGCTCGCTGTTCCTGCCTGTTTTCTCAGGTTTAGCGGTAGTGACTGCATGGCTGTATCTGCATCAGGATCTTATCGCACTGCGAAATCAACCGGGAAAAGTACTACCTCTGTTATCTAAGTTGCCGCTTGGTGAGTGGGCTATTTCTCGCAAAGTGATGCTCACAATATCTGCAATCACCGTGTTATCAGGCTTAACCATCGCCCTTTATACTGGAGCTGAAATTGCAGTCGTTAAATCGCGCTCTTTATGGCACCAACCCGCGTCGCCGGTTCTTTGGTTTGTCACTGCATTTATGAGCGCGGTCGGATTTTCTCTGTTGATTTGGCTCTTGCTGCCTAGTCAGTCAAAGACACTGACATCTGGCGATACTAATTTACTTAAAAAATCAGTGGTTACCAGCGGTGTATTAACGCTGATACTGCTACCGATTTGGGCATCCAACAATTCCGCATTTTCGCTCTATTCTAGCGAACAGTGGATGCACAACATTGCCCTGCTCACTTTTGTCGTTTTAGGTTGTGTTTTGCTCGCTTTCATCTTCTTGCGCGATACCCAAAAGTCCGCATCAGCCAGATTTCGTCACGTCATAGGGCTCAGTTTTGTGTCTGCTGCCGCACTGGCAAGTGCATGGCTGATTCGCTGGTTTACCATCATGGAAGTGCAAATCATCGCCAAGTTCGATGCAGGGCTGTATCCATACCAACTCACTATGGATGGAAATGGCTGGATAGGCATTATCGGCATGCTCGGATTATGGCTTGCACTGGCACTGCTCGGTTCGGAGCTGGTTCAGCCAAAACAAAAGATCGAAGTAAAAGCCTCATCACTCACCTTAACTGAACGCTAATCAAAGGGGATTTCATCATGGATAACAAACGCCGTCAGTTTTTGAAATCAGGCATTGCAGTGAGTGGGCTTGGCGCATTCGCTGCGGGTTACGCCACCACCACCAAACACATGGTCGAGGGTGCGCTCGAAGGCACTGCGGGAGAAAAAACGCGTGATATTCACCACGGTAACTCGCTTGAACCAGAGTACACGGTCAACAGCAAAGGCAACCTAATCCCGAATCCAAATCAGCGCGTTGCGCCATCGATGTGTTTTGGTTGTTGGTCACTGTGCGGATTGCGTGTACGCATTGATAACCGCAGCGACGAGATTTTGCGTATTACTGGCAACCCATATCACCCACTCTCTCATCAGCAACACATTCCGTTCGAAACGCCAGTCAAAGATGCTTATTTAAGTTTGACAGGAGAAGCGGGCCTTGACGGTCGTTCAACAGCATGCGCACGTGGCAATGGGATGCTAGAAATTCGCAACAGCCCGTACCGCATTACTCAGCCACTGAAACGAGTTGGAAAACGCGGCGAAGGAAAATGGATTCCGATCAGCTATGAGCAATTGATAGAAGAAATCGTAGAAGGTGGTGATTTATTTGGTGAAGGCCATGTTGATGGCTTACGCAACATTCGCGATTTAACAACGCCCGTAGATCCTGAAAACCCAGAATATGGACCGAAAGCCAACCAATTGTTAATGACCAACGCCGGTAACGAAGGCCGAGACGACATATTCAAACGCTTCGCGTTCAACAGCTATGGTACACGTAACTTTGGGCATCACGGCTCTTACTGCGGCTACGCATTTCGTGCTGGCAGCGGCGCATTTATGAACGACTTAGATAAGAACGCACACTTAAAGCCAGATTTTGATAATGCGGAATACATCATCTTCATCGGTATGTCGCCTGCGCAAGCTGGCAACCCTTTTAAGCGCCAGGCGCGCCAACTCGCCAATGCGCGAACAGAAGGTAGCTTGGAATACACAATCGTCACGCCAAGTTTGCCTGCGGGTTCATCGAGCTTGGCCGCCGGTGACAACAACCGCTGGATACCAATCAAACCGGGCACCGACTCTGCCCTCGTGCTTGGCATGATCCAATGGATTATCGAAAACCAACGCTACAACAAAACCTTCTTGGCGCAGCCGGGGGCAAACGCGATGAAACGAGCCGGCACCGCGCACTGGTGTAATGCTACGCATCTCGTGATAAGCGATAATCAGCACCCGAGAAACGGCACGTTTTTACGCGCGTCGGACTTGAATCTGCCATTCGAGGGCGAAGCGTTGTCTGACTCCGACCCGTACGTCATCGTGGATGAGCAAAGCGGCGAATTTGGTGTTCATACCCAAGCTGAGGAAGCGGCACTGTTTGTCGATAAAACGGTTTCGCTTGCATCGGGCGAAGTGCGCGTAAAATCGTCTCTACAAAGACTCAAAGAAGAGGCGTTCAAATACAGTCTTGCGTTCTACAGCCAACAATGTGAAATCCCTGTCGAACAAATTGTTGAACTAGCAAAGCGCTTTACCAGTCACGGAACAAAAGCGGTGGTCGATACCCACGGTGGCAACATGCACACCAATGGGTTCTATAACTCGTTTACTATCATGATGCTCAATGCGTTGATTGGTAATATCAACATGAAAGGCGGCGCGATGGCGAAAGCGGGTGGCTACCCAACTTCCGCTGCGGGTCCTCGTTACGACTTCACCAAATTTGCTGGCAAAGTCGGCCCGAAAGGCGTCTTTTTATCGCGCAGTAAATTCCCATACCACAAAACCAGCGAATACAAACGTCGCGTTGAGGCTGGTGAATCCCCTTATCCAACTCGCGCACCTTGGTATCCGTTTGCAGCGCCACTGCTGACAGAACACCTATCTGCGGCTATTGATGGGTATCCATACCGCGTTAAAGCGTGGATCAATCACATGGCGAACCCAATGTATGGTGTACCCGGCTTGAAAGCGCTGCTGGAAGACAAGCTTAAAGATCCAAAGCAGCTCGGTTTGATTGTGTCTGTTGATGCGTTCATTAACGAAACCACCGCATTGTCGGATTATATTGTGCCGGACACGGTCACCTACGAAAGCTGGGGTATGGCAACGCCTTGGCACGACGTTCCGGTGAAAACCATCACCGCTCGCTGGCCGATTGTGGAAGCGCGAACAGAGAAAACCGCCGATGGTCGTTCAATTTGCTTAGAAAACTTTTTGATTGATGTCGCCAAGAAAATGCAACTAGGCGGCTTTGGTGACAACGCGATTCAAGATGCGCAAGGGAATTGGCACGCTCTCCACAGCGCTGAAGATTTCTACTTACGTTCCGCGGCAAACTTGGCTTATGTGAAAGGCGGGGTGCCTGAAGTTTCGGCAGAAGACATTGCGTGGTCCGGCCTAGAGCGTTTAATGCCAGCCATGCAGAAGACGCTGACAGCGGATGAGATGAAACGTGTGGCGTTTATTTTTGCTCGCGGTGGACGTTTTGAAAATGCAACCGAAGCGTATCAAGGTGAGCAAATGAAGCACAAATGGACACGACCTGTTGCGATATGGAATGAACGTGTCGGCAGCGCAAGAAACACCATGACCGGTGATTTCTACACGGGTTGCCCAACATGGCATCCACAAAAACTGGCCGATGGCACACCAATGGAAGAACAGTTCCCAAGCTCAGAATGGCCATTCAGCCTGACGAACTTTAAATCCAACATTCACAGTGCGGTATCCAATCTATCGCCAAGGTTGAACTCGATTAAAGGCGTAAACCCAGTGTACATCCATCCAATCGATGCCGAGCGCGCAGGCATTAAAACAGGTGATGAGTTTGTTATTGAGACACCATCTGCAAGCACCAAAGCACTTGCGATGATAGTCAGCGGAATTCGCCCTGGCACACTCGGATTTGAACATGGGTTTGGTCATACCGAGCTAGGACAACGCTCGCACTGGATCGGCGATAAACAACAACCCGTAAAAACGCGCAGCCAAGATGGCGTCAACATTAACGACATTGGCTTAATTGATCCTACCCGAGAAGGTAAAGGTGTATTGTTGGATTGGGTAGTGGGCGCGGCGGCACGTCAGTCCTTGCCGGCCAAAATCCGCAAAGCGTAACGCCGCACGTTAAGACGTCTCTACCACTTAGAGCTGCCGATTTGTGCAGCTCTTCACCACTTTGTTTTTATCGCTTATAGAACAACCAATAAAAACAAATACGGCCATTTACACTTATTAAATATGTGGAAATCCACAATACCTTTCATTATTGACAAGGCCGACAATATCGTCCGAGTGACTACCAAGTAGCACTTAGACATATTAATAAAAATTAAAGTGAGTCAGCATGTCAAAAATTCTTCCAGTGGTGGTGGCCTGTTTGTTAGCAACCACTATGGGCGCAAGCGCCTCGTCTATTCCGGAAAAAGCCAGCGTATGTAGCGGTTGTCACGGCCAAGATGGCATGGGACAGCCAAATATCGCGCCTATGATCGCTGGTTTAAACGCGAATTATCTCAACACTCAAATCGAACTATTCCTTAGTGGCGAACGCCAAAATGTGGTCATGCAAGGCATGGCGAAGGAACTCAGCGATCCCGCAGACCGTAAGGAAGTTATGGAGTACTTTGCTAACCTCCCGAGCTACGAGTTCACGAATCCAGAACAACGCGGCGACCAAGCTGATATTCGTAACCCGTATCGTAAATTAATTTTCCAAGGCAATTGGGATAGAAATATTCCAGCTTGCGCAACTTGTCATGGAGCCAGCGGTATGGGCGTCGACAAGTTCCCTCGCCTCGCAAGCCAACATGCTGATTACTTAAAAACGCAATTGATGGCATGGAAAAACGGCACTCGCAGTGGTGACCCGCTCAATATGATGGGGACCATCGCAAAAAATCTCACTGACAAAGAGATCGAAAATCTTGCTTACTACTTTGCCTCATTACGTTACTAGGAGCAGTCATGAAACGTTTCTATTCTTTGTTCGCACTGCCTTTCATTTCTACGCTCGTACTAGCTAACGATCCATTACCGGACCGCCAGAAAGAGCTACCTGCGATAGAAAAAGAAAAGCACGGTGAATACTTAAAACCGCGTGATCTCAGCACAATCCCAAACACCGCATTTGGTGAGCAAGTAAAACGCGGTTACTCGCTCTTTGTTAACTCACAACAAATGCGCGGAAAATACGTTGGCAACGAACAAAACTGTGTGAACTGCCATATGGAGGCAGGACGAAAAGCAAACGCTGCGCCACTGTGGGCAGCTTACATGGCATACCCGGCATATCGTAAGAAAAACGATCGCGTAAACAGCTATGCTGACCGTATCCAGGGTTGTTTCGAGTATTCCATGAACGGTAAAGCGCCCGCTTACGATTCGCCAGAAATTGTTGCCCTTAGTGCTTACGCCTACTGGTTAGCGATGGGCGGCTTGCTTGACAAACATGGTATGGCGGATGAACCCATTCCAGAGCTAGACGCAAAAGCGTTGCAAATTGGTGGAAAAGCAAAAGACTTCCCGTTGCCCGAAGCCATCGCACAAGCACTACCAATTGAAAAGCGAGGTAATCTCTCTGGGCGTGGCTACCCAAAAATCAACGCCCCTGAGCAAGAACCATCAATAGAGCGAGGCGCACTGGTCTACGAAAAGAACTGTGAAACTTGCCATCGCGCCGAAGGTTCTGGCATCAAAGACACCAACGGCCACTCATACATTCCACCACTTTGGGGCGAATATGCGTATAACTGGGGCGCAGGTATGCACCGGATTAACACAGCGGCCTATTTTATTTACGAAAACATGCCGCTTGGGAAAAGTGTGCAGCTGACAGAGCAAGAAGCTTGGGATGTCGCAGCATACGTTAACAGCCATGAGCGCCCACAAGATCCTCGATTCAAAGGCAATGTCACCGCAAACTCGGAGAAATATCACCAGCACCAAGGCTATTACGGCAAAACGCTCAACGGTACGCAAGTCGGCTCCAATGCCTTTAAGAGCGGAACGGTCAAGTAAAGTACAACTAAGCACCTTAAATAAAATGCTCTTTTTCCCTGCTCAGATTATCTGGGCAGGGTTACTTACCCTTAAAAACAAGTAGTTACCCCCTCCAATAAACAAGCAACATCATATTACTTTCGGCTTCCAACATACTCATCTTCGCCGTAAAATCTTGTACCAAACGCGACTTCGTTTATGTCTTAGATCTCCCATATGCTCTAATGCCAGAAGTAAGAAACTCGTAAACTCCTGAATCAAAACAAGCGTGCCTAGTGAAAAAAGAGTATTCTTAAAGCAAATGAATCTAAAACCTACCCGATGAGTATTCAACCTAATTCCCGTCAGTTAATTTCATGCGAAGAGTGCGGCCTTGTTGTTCGCATTCCCGATATCGAACAGGGGCAAAAAGCACAATGTCCTCGATGTTCGCATTCGCTGACTAAAGTGAATGCCAAGCCTTACCAAAGCGTGATCGCCATATCATCGGCATGTTTGATCATGTTAGTGCTAAGCATTTCTTTCCCTTTTATGTCGTTCAGCGTGCAAGGGTTGTCGCAAGAAATCACCTTGTTGCACGCTGCCAAAATGCTGGCTGAGTTTCAAAATGTGCTTTTGGGTGTGCTGCTACTCGCAACAGTTATCGTTTTGCCTGCAATCTATGTTGGTCTCATTCTCTTTCTTCACCTTGAAGCATTAAAAGCACGTAAACATACCCCCTCCAAAAAGCAGCAACGAATGGCAAAAGTTTTATGCCGTCTTCTGTTTCGAGTCGAACCTTGGTTAATGGTGGATGTATTTTTGATTGGCGTGTTGGTCAGCTTAATTAAAATCGCTTCCCTCGCAGACATAGGAATGGGCACTTCATTCTGGGCGTTTTGTGTATATACCGTTCTGGTAGTCAAATGCATATCAATGGTCGACAAAAGCTGGCTCTGGGGGCACTTCATTCCAGCTATCGAGCTACCTGATGTAAAAGAGGGTGATACGCACCATAACCACAACCATATTGGTTGTCATACGTGTCACCAGCTCAACCCTATTGAAGCTAAAAAACACCAACACTGCATTCGTTGTAAAAGCCCTATTCACAAATACAACCCCGCAGACAATTTACAAAAAGCTTGGGCGCTTTTGTTTGCTTCAATCATTTTCTATATCCCTGCAAACCTCTACCCTATGATGTACACAGTAAGCCTTGGACATGCAGAAGGTTCAACTATCATGGAGGGGGTAATATTGCTTTGGCATTTAGGTTCTTACCCTATTGCGATGGTAATTTTCTTTGCTAGCGTATTTATTCCAATGGCGAAAATGCTGGCACTCGCGTGGCTGTATTACAATGCGCAAAAAGCGCGATATCTTCCGCACGAAGAGAGTATTTCACGCTTAAAGATCTACCGTATAACTGAGTTTATTGGCCGTTGGTCCATGATCGATATCTTCGTCGTCGCGATCTTAGTTGCACTGGTTCAACTGCAAAACTTAATGGCGATTTATCCAGGTCCTGCTGCGCTCTCTTTCGCGGCAGTGGTCATTTTTACTATGCTTTCTGCAATGATATTTGACTCACGTTTATTGTGGCAATTGCCACAAAACGAAGTGCAGGAGCCGATTTCTGACAACTTAAACGAGAAAGCCAAATATGAGTGATGAGAACAACGTAACCGCTCAAATAAAACCGCAAAAGCAGATTTCTGCGATATGGATTGTCCCGATCCTTGCGCTAGCCATGGGAGCGTGGATGCTGTTCCAATATATCAACAGTACAGGCCCACAAATTACTCTCCAACTGCCAACCGCAGATGGGATTGAGGTTGGCAAAACCGAAATCCGAGCATTGAATGTAAAAGTCGGACTGATTACTGAAGTCACTCTCAGTGAAAATTACGATCACATCATCGCTAAGGCACAAATGAACAAGGATGCAGAACGCATGCTGCGAGATGACACCATGTTTTGGGTGGTGAAGCCTCGTATTGGCCGTGATGGCGTTTCAGGTTTAGAGACCTTGCTGTCTGGCGCTTATATCCAACTTCAACCGGGTAAATCTAAGATAGAGAAAGAGCACTTTACGGTCTTAGATGTTCCCCCAGTGGCCTCTCCTGATGCAGAGGGGTTACGCCTTGTGTTAACACACCGCGAGGCTGGTAAGCTAGGCGTTGGTGACCCCGTCATTTATAAAGGCTTTACGGTTGGTCGTGTAGAGAAAACCAGCTTTGATGTTGACACTCGCAAAGCGTTATACCAACTCTTTATTTTCAAGCCTTATGACAGCTTAGTGCACACTCGTACCAAGTTCTGGCTGAATTCTGGCGTAGATTTACAGCTCAACGCTGAAGGGTTCGAAGTCAAGTTTGGCTCATTAGAGAGCATGCTAACGGGTGGTGTTACCTTCGATACCGTTCCAGGTCTTGAATCCGGTGAACAGCTCACTGAAAATATGGTCAACTTCCGCTTGTACGATGATATTAAACAACTTCGAGAAGGCATGTACGATGATTATATTGAA
The DNA here is from genome assembly GCF_033339395.1 of Vibrio sp. 397. Classification (NCBI taxonomy): domain Bacteria; kingdom Pseudomonadati; phylum Pseudomonadota; class Gammaproteobacteria; order Vibrionales; family Vibrionaceae; genus Vibrio; species Vibrio sp. 397. The sequence continues at coordinate 102,648 of NZ_JAWOUN010000007.1, forward strand.
TTCGTTATGCTTTTTGATGAATCGGTACGAGGACTTAAACGTAAGGCACCTGTCGAATATCGAGGCTTGAGAATTGGTACTGTGATGCGTGTACCAATGCGACTTCCAACCCCAGAAGAGAACTTTTCTGCGAAAAAAATCCCTGTATTGGTACGTATCGAGCTCGGCCGTGTTTATGGCGATTTCCAATCCCAATCTTTACCAATGTTAAAAGATAAATTGAAGAGTGAGTTTGCTAAAGGCCTACGTGGTACTTTAAAAACAGGTAACTTATTAACAGGCGCACTGTATGTTGACGCCGACTTCTATCCAAACGACGAGCCTTACGTACCGAGTAAGTTTGCTGATTTAGATGTTTTCCCAACCATGCGTGGTGGTTTTGCGCAGGTTCAGCGCCAAGTGAACGACTTCCTAAATAAGATTAATAACTTACCAATGGAAGAAACACTAGACTCTCTCAATTCAACGTTAAAAACGTCCGAAAAAACGTTAGCTTCAGCAGAACGTGTGGCGGACAGTATTGATAAACTTTTGAATCAAAAAGAGACGCAAGAGATCCCAACAGATATTCGCCAAAGCTTACAGCAATTACAAAAAACACTCGATGGTTATGGGCCCAACTCAACCATGTACAGCGAAATGGAAGCCACGCTAAAAGAATTAGAAAGCGTGATGACAGAGTTTAAACCCGTACTTAAACAGCTAAACGAAAAGCCAAACTCTCTTGTGTTTGGAGAAGATGAAATCAGTGACCCAATACCAGTTAAAGGCCAAAACTAATGAAACGAGTATTCTTTCTGTCTATCGCGCTATTTGTCGGTCTAACGGGTTGCAGTAGCGCTCCGCAAACTAAAGGAGCTATGTACCTTCTACCTAAGGCGGAACCAGTGACGCTGAGCTCTTCTGATATCGCTCAGCGCCCAACTTTAGTTGTTCGTCCAGTGACATTGGCGAGTTATTTGAATGATAATGGCATTGTTTATCGAACCTCTGAGACCCAAGTTATTCAGGCAAAACACAATCAATGGGCGCACAGTATTTCTGAGCAAATCACTCAGAGAGTTGTCGCGGAACTACGTCAAAAGCAAAGTCATTACTGGCCGACTGAAATGAACAATCTGTTGGATCAAAGCGGTGAAGCCAAACTACAGCTTACGTTAAATAAATTTAATGGCAGCTACAAAGGTAATATCGAAATTGAGGGAGAATGGTTGCTCATTAATGCCGAAGGTAAGGTCGAAAACAGTGCGCCAATACAAATCTCACAGCCGCTTCAAGATGAGGGCTATGAAGCGCTCGTCAACGCTTTATCCATAGGCTTAGAAAGCCTAACCTCAGACATTGCCAAACAACTCTAAGTCAATGTTAATTACAGGGAAGCAAGTTGCTTCCCTTTTTTATGCAGAGTGTAGCGACTTCTACTAAGCTGAAAGCTGACGAAAAGCCGAAAAGGAAATTGGATGAAACCATGTAACCTGCTATCACTCTCCTCACTCATTCTTGTATTACCTACATCAGTAGCGCTCTCAGCCGAGACACAAGAATCTCGTTGGCGAAATAGCATAGAAGTGTACATGCTAGGACTGAATATCCACGGGGATACCAGTATTGGTCGCTTTTCATCAGAGGTGGATGTCGATCCTAAGTTCATCGTAGACCACCTCGATATTGGGGCGATGTTGCGATTCGAGAGTATTTACCAAAGTAAGTGGGGCTACTACATAGATTATAGTTTCATGAACTTAAGTGGTGATGTTAATAATATCAAGGGCGCTCTGCCTAACGCTCGTTATCGTGCGGACATCGAAATACGGCAAGGTGTTCTAGAAGCAAAGGCATTCCAACGCGAACAATATTCATTTGGTAAACTGGATTATATGTTTGGATTACGTTGGTGGGACAATGACATCACCGGCAAGCTGTATCGTAATGATAACCGGGTACTAGAAGATAGACTGTCATTACAAGAAGATTGGGTCGATTTTTTAGTTGGCTTGCGACTCATTGATGAATTGAGCGAAAACTGGCGATTTCATGCCAGCATCGACGCCGGACTTGGCAACGATACTCACTTCACTTATGCCATTCAAACTGGTGTTCGTTATCGTTTTAACGAATGGTCTGATCTCAACTTAGCTTACAAGTCGACCTGGGTTGATTACAAAAATGAGGGAGTATTTGAATATGATACAGCTTCTCAAGGGCTTTTAGTCGGACTTGGCTTTTACTTTTGATCAGGTGAAACCCTAGCCTATATTCAAGCGTTGTAACGTGTACTAGCTCTAGGTACACGTCTAGTGTCGCGTTACAGATGCTTAAATAAGGCAAATTGATCTTCATCAGACTATAAATTGCTCTTCGGTGTTACTCTCTGTCGCAAAATATAAAACCCCACTCTATGACCTCATATAGGTCTTATTGATAAGGTTCCCGAGTAGCAATGTCGATTAACATTTCCGATTTAACCACCGCCCTAAATAAGGTGGAGCATATTCATAAAGTTCAGCTTGAAAACGTACATCAGTTCTTCAAAGCAAACGAAGCTTTTTCGTTGCAAACATTCAGCCAGCTGATATCAAGCGACTCGCTTGATGATCGATTTAAAACCATCGATAGAGCGTTCTCTTTGCTTGGTGATGCAAAAACCTACCTTTTAGAAGTGTCTTACCTTATTAAGTAAAAAAGAAAGCCCCGATAAAATTCATTATCGGGGCTATCATTTTCTATCTAAACTACTGATTTACAATTTGTAACGATCATCAATTACCGTTAGTTCTGGGAAGGTTTTACCCTCGTCCATCGCTTCTTCTGTCTCTTCTTTTACTTGGTTATCAATCCAGAAATTACCGATATCCATTGGATGAAGCACCCATTCTGTCGCTTTTGTCATGCCGTTTTTAGGAATTTTAACCCAGCGCCAATGAGCAACTCGAGAATAAGGCACCATGTAGCCAGGAACGATGATATTTGCTTTGCTGACATAGTTTTGGATTTGATGCGACAAGTCGTAACGCTTCTCCTGATCAAACTCAGAATCATACGCTTCAATTAACTTGTCTAGCTCAGGGCTGCTGTAATTGGTATGAGCATTCGTTTGTGGTCGATTTGCATTATCCGAGTGTAGGTATTCCCAATACGCAGGGATCTCACCAGAGCCCATATTCAAAAACGCTAGCTGATGCTTTTTCTCAAGAATGTATTTAAACGCAGATGAGCCATCCACCAAGTTTAACGTGAACTCAAGACCAGCAAGTTTCGCTTGCTCTTTCAGGTATGCAATACGCGGTGTCCAAGAGTTGTATCCGTAGGTGATAGCAAAGCTCAAGCGTTGGCCCTTGTCGTTAACACGAATACCATCTGCGCCCACTTTATCAAAGCCCGCTTTTTCGAAGTGTTTAACCGCCGCATCAGCATCAAACTTTGGCGGTGTATTGCTAGGATCATCGTATTCGCCATGACCAAAGCCGAGTCCATGCGGTTTACGTGAATAATCTCCACGCATGATGTTTTCAATCATGCCGTCATAGTCAGTGGCTGCCATAACACCTTTACGCACTTCTAGGTTATCCAACATAGGCATCGCTGTGTTCATCCAAAGACCACCAGCTCCTTGCGGTGCTTCGTTAAAGCCCCAGTACTTTTGGATATAGCCTTTTTTGTACACATCACTATTGGTTTTGTCATGCCAAAAGCTTGGTAGCACCATCTCAAAGTAGTCTAAGTTGCCTTTCTCAAAGTGCTTCATGGCAATATCAGGATCGCGAATTACCTTAATGCGAACCTTTTCAACGTTATAACGGTTTTTATAGTAGCGGTTGTTGTATCCCCACCAATCTTCACCGACATGTTTGAATGTCACGCTCTTACCTTTCTTCACTTGATCAATGTAGTAAGGCGCTGCGGTTGGCTCAGATTTAAAGTTAAACTTTCTGACGAAGTTATCAGGCATGCCATCGTTATTTGCGTCCTTTTCTCCTTCAAAGAAGTGTTCAGGACGAGGCTGAAAACCATTACTTGGCATGTTAATCATAACCATAAGTGAGTCATGACTTTGAGCTACAGCAAGATTGACTTTGATCGTGTAGTCATCAATTTTTTCAACACTCACAATACTGTTTGTGAAGAAGTCGTTATACCACGGGTCGATAATGTCTTTTGACGTGTAGTACTTCATCATAAAGACGTAATCATCTGCTGTAATTTTTTCACCATCTGACCACTCGGCCGTTTCGTCGAGTTTAAAGAATACGGTTTTGTTGTCTTCTCCAAATGCCCATGACTTAGCAAGTTGAGGGATCCATTTGCCAGTATTTGGATGACGCTGAGCCAGTTTTGGTGAACCATCCATTAAGTATTGGCGCAAACCTGAGTTCGCATCTGGACCAACACTTCGTAATGTTTGCGGAAAGCTCTGAATGTAAGTGCGATAGGTGCCACCTCGTACCGCTTCTTCAGAGGCAAATAGAGGTTCGTTGTTGTTTGAAATCCATTCGATATCAGCTGGCAATTCTGCCGCACTCAGTTGAAAACTGGCAGCGGTCAGTGTTGCTAGTACTGAAAATGGCAGTTTTTTAGTCATGTTTCTTCCTTGTTGTGTTTGCGCACTAAGGTCGTAACAAGGAAGACAGCGTGTGAAAGCTCACAGAAAGCTGCGATTTAAAATACGCAGATAGGAAATAATAGGAACGTAATATGAAGTGACGTCCTGCCAGCTTCTATATTAATTTCAAAGAGTTTCACTAGGTCATCCTAGACCTTACAACGCAGTGAATGCATCTTCGCCATAGTATTCTTTAGATATTTGTAACGCAAGCCATCAATAACACATGATTGCATTTTCGAGGCATCACAGTGAGTTATGTTACAAAAGTGTGATCAGCATAGTACCAAGCCCTACTTTACTCAGAATAAACCGCAGAACCTTTATCTCAATTGGCCCCGATATACCAGTTACAGCGAGTAAATGATCAGACATAGCTGGTTAAAAGGAATGGCTGTTTACCGCGATCAGTATTTTCACTCGATATAAAAAGTGAGGCATCTTAGCCTCACTTTTCTCCATACAATCGAGACAGTGCTTACATTTTAGATAAGCTCTCATTGATCGACTTCAGCACTTCTGCAGGATTTGACGCTTTAGTGATAGGGCGACCAATCACAAGATAATCTGAACCTGATTGGATAGCGTCTACTGGCGTCATGATACGGCGTTGGTCACCTTGTTCTGAACCAGCAGGTCGAATACCAGGGGTCACTAATTTAAATTCTTGGCCTAGTTCGCTCTTCAGTAGTGAGGACTCTTGCGCTGAACATACGACACCATCTAAGCCCGCGTTTTTGGTCAAGGTTGCTAGACGAATCACTTGCTCCTGAGGCGCAACATTCAAACCAATACCAGCTAAATCACTTTGTTCCATACTGGTTAGTACCGTTACACCGATAAGAAGTGGACGATCTTTACCATATGGCTCAAGAATTTCACGTGATGCCGTCATCATACGCTCACCACCGCTCGCGTGTACGTTCACCATCCATACACCCATTTCAGCCGCAGCGCGAACTGCTTTCGAACAGGTGTTTGGAATATCGTGAAATTTTAAATCTAGGAATACCGAGAAACCACGTTTATGGAGTTCACGTACAAAATCAGGACCAAATAGCGTAAACATCTCCTTACCAACTTTTAGTCGGCATGACGCAGGATCAATTCTATCTACAAACGCAAGTGCATCTGCTTGGTTATCATAATCCAGTGCGACAATAACTTTTTGGTCGATCATTTCATCTCCTAACTGTTTTGGTTCTTATTAAATAAAAAGTTAAAAAAATGCAGCAGACAGAAACTCTGCCAGCTGCATTAAGAATTATTCACCATCCAATCCGCGGATTGGCTTGATCGTCCCCCATCCTTTACAGGACGGACAATGCCAATAAAGGGAATGGGTAGAAAATCCACACTTCCGGCATCGGTAATGTGGTTTCACTTTTAACTGTTCACCCACCATCGCTTGTAGTGTTGATAGGCTGTCTTTCGCTCGACCATCTTCTGCTTCTGCAATGTGGTAGTCAATTAAACGGTAGAAGCCCTTCATGGTTGGGTTTTTCAGCAATTGTTTCGTCAGTAACTCTTGAGCAGCCCCAACGTTCTCGTGATGAGCAACTAATTGAGCCAACATCAACTCGGCTGATACGCCAGCTTTCTTATCAATACAAGCTCGCAGAAACTCGACAAGTTCATCTTCCTGACCCAGATGATGATAGCATTCTGCAATAGTTGGCAAGACATCACTGATAAAGTCTTTATCTTGCTCAAGTACCCCCGTCAGATATTTGATGGTGTGCTTATAGTCTTCAGACTCTAGGTAAATTCGTCCCAAAGCAATACTTGCTCGAACACACTTCGGGTCTTCCGCTAACGCTTTTTTAAAATGCTGTATTGCCTTATTAGTATTCCCATCAGCTTGGTCGAGCATGGCTATTTCACACCAAAAATGGGCAATATTTGCACGCATCCTTGAGCGTTTATTACCTAACTTAGCCAATTGGTTCGCGTAATAAATCGCCTTTTCCCATTCTCGTGTTTGCTGATAAATGGTCACTAATTGTTGAAGAGCCGCCTCTTTGTAATCTGGCTCTTCGACTAACTGTTCGAAGATTTTCTCTGCACGATCAAGAAAACCTGAGACCATGTAGTCTTTCGCTAACTGTTGAAGGGCGAGGTTCTTTTGGTCCAGTGTTAAGCCTGAACGAGAAATAAGATTTTGGTGAATTCTGATTGCGCGGTCGACTTCACCACGAGACCGGAACAGGTTACCCAACGCAAGGTGAGTATCGATGGTCTCGTTATCAACTTGGAGCAATTCAATAAAGTGATCGACAGCCTTATCTGATTGGTCAGAGAGCAGCAGATTAAGACCCGTCATATACTGACGAGAGATTTGATGAGATTGCTTCTGCTTGTCTTGCTGAGCGCTGCGATGCCCCATATACCAGCCATACGCAGCAGCTATAGGCAACAACAAGAAGAGTAGTTCAAGCATTAAAGTTAAGCCTTATCCTTATGCCTGTTTTTCAATGGCTGGTTTATCAGCAGCGTTGTTTGATTCCGTTGGTTCGTACTTTTTCAGTTTTTTCTTTAAACGACGGACCTGTAGCTGAGTTTTCAGTTGGATGCTACCAAAGATAACCCACGCTAAAGCAAAGCCAACCACAAATACTACACCTAATAGCGTAGATAAGTGGAACTCTCCTTTTGCTAGAAGATAGTTAAAAGTCACGAGCTCTTGGTTTTGGGAACCTAACGCCAATGCAATTAAAAAGAGAGCTAAAACAGCAACGATTTTTATAATTTTCATGTTACATCACCCTTCTAGGAGTAAGTCGGTAAGATTATGCAGGAAAATGCTTCTTCAGACTACGTATATTAGCAATAATCTATACCCAAGTAACCTCAAGATGCTTAGTTTGTAGACATGCTTAGAAGTTAAAGTTATTTGGGTATAGAAAACAGCTGAATCCACAATTAGATTAGTAAACGATCTTAGATGTATGACTAACTTGGATACATTACAAAAAAGCGGCATACACAAACGTATGCCGCTTTTTTCAAACTAATAAGAGTGCATTAACCAATATTTACACGCTCACGAAGTTCTTTACCAGGTTTGAAATGTGGAACGTATTTACCTTCCAATTCCACTTTATCGCCCGTTTTAGGGTTACGACCTACGCGAGGCTCGCGGTAATGAAGAGAAAAACTACCAAAGCCACGGATCTCGATACGGTCACCGCTCTCTAGTGTAGAGGCCATGTGCTCTAAAATATCTTTTACAGCATCCTCTACCTCTTTCGCTGATAAGTGTGTTTGCTCAGCGCAGAGTCTTTCAATCAGTTCAGACTTAGTCATAGTTGCCCTCTTTGAGTATCTTTATCACTTATTATAGTAAGTAATACTAATTCCAACAAACACTTGCTGACAATTCTAGACAAATTTTATGCAAAATGCGCAATGAAGAAATGCCTTTTATTAAGATAGTTTACTGTCATTAGTATTACTACTTAAATATGACCAAATATAAAAAAGGAGCCTTGCGGCTCCTTTTTTGCTTAAGCGAGTATATTATTCGCCTTTAGCAGCTTTGAAAGCGTCAGCCATTGCGTTACCGAATGCATTGTCATCTTGCTTGTTGATAGATGCCATTGCTTCTTGCTCGTCAGCTTCGTCTTTAGCTTTGATAGATAGGTTGATTACGCGGTTCTTACGGTCTACACCTGTGAACTTCGCTTCAACAACATCACCAGCGCTTAGGATTAGAGAAGCATCTTCTACGCGATCGCGTGATACTTCAGAAGCACGGATGTAACCTTCAACGCCTTCTGCGATTTCAACAGTAGCGCCTTTAGCGTCAACAGCAGTTACAGTAGCGTTAACTAGAACACCTTTCTTGTTGTCAGCAACGTAAGCATTGAATGGGTCATTTTCCATTTGCTTGATGCCTAGAGAGATGCGCTCACGCTCAGCGTCTACTGCTAGAACAACTGCAGAGATCTCGTCGCCTTTCTTGTACTCACGTACAGCTTCTTCGCCAGCAACATTCCAAGAAATGTCAGATAGGTGAACTAGACCATCGATGCCGCCTTCTAGACCGATGAAGATACCGAAGTCAGTGATAGACTTGATCTTACCAGTAACTTTGTCGCCTTTAGCTTGTGCTTCAGCGAATGACTGCCATGGGTTAGCTTTACACTGTTTCAGACCTAGAGAGATACGACGACGTTCTTCGTCGATTTCAAGAACCATAACCTCAACTTCGTCGCCAACATTAACAACTTTAGAAGGGTGGATGTTCTTGTTAGTCCAATCCATTTCTGAAACGTGAACTAGACCTTCAACGCCTTCTTCGATTTCAACGAAGCAGCCGTAGTCAGTTAGGTTAGTTACGCGACCAGTTAGTTTGTGACCTTCTGGGTAACGCTTAGCGATTGCTACCCATGGATCTTCGCCTAGTTGCTTAAGACCTAGTGATACGCGAGTACGCTCACGGTCGAACTTAAGAACTTTAACTTGGATCTCGTCACCAACGTTAACGATTTCAGATGGGTGCTTAACGCGCTTCCAAGCCATATCAGTGATATGTAGAAGACCGTCAACGCCACCTAGGTCAACGAACGCACCGTAGTCAGTAAGGTTCTTAACGATACCTTTAACTTCAGAACCTTCTTGTAGAGTTTCTAGAAGCTCGTCACGCTCAACGCTGTTCTCTGATTCGATAACTGCACGACGTGAAACAACTACGTTGTTACGTTTTTGGTCAAGTTTGATAACTTTGAACTCTAGCTCTTTGTTTTCTAGGTGAGCAGTGTCGCGGATTGGACGTACGTCTACTAGAGAGCCAGGAAGGAAAGCACGGATACCGTTTAGTTCAACAGTGAAACCGCCTTTAACTTTACCGTTGATGATACCAACAACAGTTTCAGCTTCTTCGTAAGCTTTCTCAAGTACGATCCAAGCTTCGTGACGCTTAGCTTTCTCACGAGAAAGTTGAGTTTCACCGAAACCATCTTCAACAGCGTCTAGAGCTACGTCTACTTCAGCGCCAACTTCAACTTCAAGTTCGCCAGCAGCGTTCTTGAACTGTTCAGCAGGGATAGCAGATTCAGACTTAAGACCAGCGTCAACAAGAACGAAACCGTTCTCGATAGCTACTACAGTACCTTTAACGATGCTGCCTTGTTGGAATTCTGTTTCGTTTAGAAACTCTTCAAAGAGTTGAGCAAAAGATTCAGTCATTTAATTAATCTTCAATAAATTAAACTTCCACGGGTATCCTACCGCATGGGGTTATTAAATTCGCCAGTCATCATCCTTGCGACCAACGCTCTTAGCCTAGTCGAGTATTATTACTCAGCTAGCTTCGATTCGATATATTGTAGTGCCTTTTCTACTACTTCGTCGATAGTCATCGACGTAGAATCTAGCACAAGCGCATCCTCAGCAGGGCGTAATGGCGCCACTGGGCGGTTACGATCTCGGTCGTCACGCTCTTGGATCTCGCTTAAAAGGTCAGCAAATCTAACATCTAACCCTTTCTCTTGCAACTGTTTAAGGCGTCGATTTGCACGCTCTTCAGCACTTGCATCAAGGAAGATTTTTGCTTGCGCACTCGGGAATACAATTGTGCCCATATCACGACCATCAGCAACCAGACCCGGAGCGGTCTCAAATGCACGCTGACGACGTAGTAATGCTTCACGAACACGTGGCAAAGCCGCAACTTTAGATGCTGCCATACCCGTTTCTTCTTTACGAAGCTCCCCTGACACGTCTTCGCCTTCTAGAATGACCTTAACTAAGTCACCTTCCGCGATAAATTGAACGTCTAGGTGTGTTGCTAGTGGGACAAGAGCATCTTCTGACTCGGTGTCGACACCGTGGTGAATCGCAGCGAGTGCAAGTACACGATAAATTGCGCCAGAATCTAAGAGTTGGAAACCCAACTTTTTCGCCAGCAACATACATAAAGTGCCTTTACCTGCACCACTAGGTCCATCTACGGTTACAACCGGAGTTTGAGAGGACATGTTCTTCTCCACCAATAGTTTCTTTTCAGCAATTTGCTCGGTTTTCGAGGCGCACATTATACGGGTAATCAGTCTTTGGAGCGAGGAAAAATGTCGTGTAAAGCATTACACCTAATGCGTAATTGGATTCATCAACAAACATAAAGTTCAACAAAAACGGCGAGAGCTTCCGCCCTCGCCGTTTTAAATGTCATGAACTTAAGCTCGATTAAACAATCGGCTGTTGACCACGCTCAGCTAACTTTAAAATCACACTATCAGCGACTTTACCCGCCACACCTGCTAGCTTGTCGGCCAGTTTTTTCTTTTGTACATAATGCACAGAAAGTACAGTTTTATCTTTGCATGCTGCAACAACGATATCATCAGATGTACTAATGTCATCCACCAAACCAAGCTCTTTCGCTTGTGTACCGAACCAGTGCTCACCAGTGGCTACTTTGTCTAGGTCCAAACTAGGACGACGCTCACGGATGAAGTCTTTAAACAAGACATGTGTTTCTTCAAGTTCTTGCTTAAACTTATCGCGCGCTTTATCGGTATTCTCACCGAACATCGTTAGCGTGCGTTTATATTCACCCGCTGTTAGTTGTTCGTACTCAATGTCATGTTTCTTCAACAGTTTGTTGAAGTTAGGAATTTGTGCGATAACGCCAATAGACCCCACAATTGCAAATGGTGCAGAAACAATCTTATCTGCTACACATGCCATCATGTAACCGCCACTTGCCGCAACTTTGTCAACAGAGATGGTCAGAGGAAGACCTGCAGCTTTGATTCGGTCCAGTTGAGAAGAGGCAAGGCCGTAACCATGAACCATACCACCGCCAGACTCTAAGCGAAGTAACACTTCATCACCTTCACGTGCGACAGCCAAAATAGCGGTGATTTCTTCACGTAGAGACGCGACTTCTTTTGCGTCTATGCTACCGTTGAAATCAAGAACAAATAGGTGTGGTTCACGCTTGCTATCTAATGAACCGTCTTTGCTCGCTTGTTTGATTTCTTTCTCGCGAGATTTGTTCTTCTCTTTTTCTTCTTTCTTGACGGCTTTATCTCGAGCCTTGATGAAAGCATCGTCATGCAAATGATGCTCTAACTGCTCAACAGATTGTTTGTGTTGCTCTGAAAGGTTGGTAATCTCTAACTCCCCTTTCGCCGCACCCGATTTGCCACCAGCCGATTTTGCAATAATGAGCAGAACAATTATCGCAGCAACCACCGTGATAATTTTGGCCAGAAACAGACCATAATCTAATAAAAATTCCAACGAGAGCTCCTTTATCTCATTTCAGATGACGTTAGTATGTTACGCAGAAACATCAGCGAGAAGGCAGCGCGGTTTGTAACCACTTGTTCTGATTGATAGCATACCTAACGAAAGTTCTGGAATTGGTATAACACATGAATTGGTGTATTGTAACCATCTTGTCACGATTACCAAGATTTTCCATTGAGAAACAGGCGTTTTTTAGCGTCAATTAACTATCATGGACCCTCTTACAATAATAAGGATTTATCGCCGTGAACTACTCCGTTTCAGCTGATGCTCTAAAAGGTAAAGTCATTCTTGTTACTGGCGCTGGTAATGGCATCGGCCGTCAAGCCGCGCTTTCTTATGCCGAGCACGGTGCAACTGTTATTCTCTTGGGTAGAAATGTGCAAAACCTTGAATCTATCTATGATGAGATTGAAGCTGCTGGCTATCCACAAGCAGCTATCATTCCATTGGATCTCAAGGGTGCAACTCAGCAGAATTACATTGATATGGCAGAGACAATCGAAGGACAGTTTGGTCGCTTGGATGGTCTATTACACAACGCAGGTGTCTTGAGTTCGCTGTGTCCATTTGATCAAATCAAAGAGGAAGACTTCGACGATATCATGCAGATCAACGTGAAAGCCGAAGTGCTAATGACTCAAGCACTACTGCCTGTGATGCGTAAATCAGAAGCTGGGCGTATTATCTTTACCTCTTCAACCGTCGGCCACTCTGGCCGCGCATTCTGGGGGCCATATGCTATCTCTAAATTTGCCGTAGAAGGCATGATGCAAGTTTTGGCTGACGAGCTGAGTGATACACCGATCCGCGTTAACGCAATTAACCCTGGTGCCACTCGTACTCGCATGCGTGAAAAAGCATATCCGGGTGAAGATGCGAATACTCTCAAAACGCCACTGGATATCATGCCGCTATATTTGCACTTAATGGATCCTGCGGTTACCGATGTGAACGGTCAGTGCATCGACGCTCAACCGAAGCGTAAATAACTCATTCAGGTTACCTCACATAATTGATTGAAAAGGCAGCAAACGCTGCCTTTTTTCATTTCTCTCTTCATAAAAATCTTGCGACTTTCTCCCACAGAAATATACTGTATATACATACAGGTATTTATTATGCAAGATATTATTCAGAACTTAAAAAGCCAACACCTTGTTTGGCAAGCAAATTTAACGAAAGCAGATCCTCAGCAGTTGCAGACTAGTTCCGGTTTTTCTGAATTAGATGATTTGCTCGGCGGAGGCTTTCCACCTCATGGCGTAGTGGAGATGGAATCTATTGGTAGTATTGGTGAATTGCGTTTGCTCGCTCCCTATTTAAAAGCCACTCAGACCAATGGTATAACCGCATTTATTCAACCACCTGCGCTAGTGAATTCTCTGTTTTTACACTACATCGGGTTGGATATAAACCAAGTGTGGGTTGTTAATCCAGCTCATCCCAAAGATGCTCTTTGGGCTGCAGAGCAATGTCTGAAAAGTGGGGTATGCAGTAATGTTTTGTTATGGCAAGAAGAGCTTGAAATACATCAAGTGAAACGCTTACAGGTAGCAAGTGAACAAGGGAGTTGTCCGCTCTTTATGCTTAAAACAGATACTATCAACCGCTTGTCTTTGCCTGTGTCACTCAGTTTAAAACTGAAAGGCGACGAGCAAGGGATTAATGTTGAAGTGCTGAAAAGGAAAGGAGGCTGGAATAGAGGTAGCGTTAGTATCGGCTTCCAACACCATTACCCGCAACTGGTGAAACCATCATCTGAAACTGTGCACTCGACTGTGGTCAATTTCCCACTGGCGAACCAAGGTTAGTGATATGGCTCTGTGGATTTACTTGCACTTCCCTCGCCTACAGCTAGACGCACTCTTTGGTGATAACCAAGAACAACCCGTGGTGATTGTCGAAAGCCAACGTTGCCAGATTATTCAATACAACGAGATTGCCGAACAACAAGGCATTAAGCCAGGTATGGGCCTAGGCAGTGCTGCGTCCTTGTGTCGAGATTTACAAGTGCATCCTTATCATCCACAAACCGAATTAAATAAATTACAAGAGGTAGCTCAGTGGTTGTATTTGATCACATCTGACGTTGTGTTGATGCCAAACCAAGGTATTTTACTGCGTGCTACTCCAATGCTCGCTCTGTATGAAGGGCTTGAAAACTATTGGAATAAAGTCAGAGCTCACTTATCGGAGCTGAAACTGAGTTTTCAATTCGGATGTGGTTTTTCTCCTTTTGCTGCCAAATTGATGGCAATATCAGGAGCGAACGTCATCAGTGAAGACAAATCTGCCATACAAAAAGCTTTATCACCACTACCGTTAAAACTGACAGATTTATCAAACGCTACCGTAGAGAAGTTACAACGTGTAGGTGTCACCACATTGCAAAACCTGCTTGAACTGCCATTGCAAGACATCGCACGACGCTTTGATATCGATTTGGTGAACTACGTTGGTCGACTGACTGGGCAGTTTAAACACCCTGTCGACTTTTATCACCCTACCGAATCCTTCCAAGTTTATTTAGAGCTGTTGTTTGAGATCGAAAACGTTCAGTGGATTGAAAAGCCGTTGGCCAAATTACTTCGTCAACTCGAAATCTTTCTTAAATTAAGAGATAAGGTCGCTTTTGAACTGTGTTTAACACTCCACCAGCGTGAGAAACAAGAGCAACACCTTCAACTCACTTCTGCGCAAGGTGATTACCTATGTCAGCGTTGGCAACAGTTAGCGAGTTTGAGCTTAGAGTCACTCTCGCTTAATGGCCCAGTCACAGGGCTAACGTTAAAAGTCATCCGTCAAGGTGAGCCTCTTAGTGCATCACGCGATCTCTTTGCTGGGCAGAAAGGAAACATGAATGCTTTAGAGTTGCTTTCTTTACTGCAAGCTAAATTGGGGAAAAGTGCCGTTTTAAAACCCAATATTGCTTGCGATCCTAGACCAGAAAAGGCCAGTCAGTATCGCCCTGCTGATGCTACGGATGAAAAGGGGCACGCCATACCATCCATACTACGCCCAGCAATGCAATTACCGACTCCCATTGTATTGCAAGAGCAAGTTTCTTTGGTCCACGGACCTGAGCGAATAGTTTCTGGGTGGTGGGATGGTGATGAGATCATGCGTGATTACTACATTGCACACACCAAGCAAGGCCGCTGGTTATGGATATTTCGTGATCAGCACAAGCACTGGTTTCTTCATGGCTATTTTTGTTAAATCGACAGTTATTTTTGTTGGGTCATTATGAGTTACGCGGAACTATTTTGTCAGTCTAACTTCTCTTTTTTGACTGGAGCTTCTCATGCAGAAGAGCTGGTACTCCAAGCTGCTTTCTATCGCTATCAAGCTCTAGCTATAACGGATGAATGTTCAGTCGCGGGCGTTGTCAAAGCCCATGCGACCATCGAACAACATAAACTCGATATCAAACAAATCGTTGGAAGTATGTTTTGGTTAAATGATGAATGCCAAATCGTACTGCTTTGCCCTTGTCGCAAGGCTTATGCCGAGTTGTGTCGTATCATCACAAACGCAAGGAGACGCAGTGAAAAAGGCAACTATCAACTGTTCGAATGGGATTTGATGTCGGTTCGACATTGTTTGGTATTGTGGCTGCCCACACATCAAGAGAGTGATCATTATTGGGGGCGCTGGCTCAATCAACACCACGCTAATCGTTTGTGGGTAGCGATTCAGCGCCATTTGAGTAACAACGATACTGAGTACATTGCGCACTGCGAGCAGTTAGCACATGAATTTCAATTACCTATAACTGCCTGCGGAGGCGTTCTCATGCATGATGTTGAACGCTTGCCATTACAGCATGTACTTACTGCTATAAAGCATGGTTGTAGCGTCGATAAACTCGGTTTTGACCGTATTTCGAATACTGAGCGAGCGCTTCGTCCTTTTAAAAAGTTGATTCGGATTTACAAACCAGAATGGCTGGAAGAAAGTACTTACATCGCCGATTTATGCGGGTTTAAGCTCTCCGATTTAAAATACGAATATCCTACCGAGCTGATCCCAGATGGTTACACACCCGACTCTTACTTACGTATGTTGGTAGAACGCGGTAAAAAGCTGCGTTTTCCTGAAGGCGTGCCAGCAGAAGTCAATCAAACCATCGAGAATGAACTGGCGCTTATTCAAGAGCTGAAATACCACTACTACTTCCTTACTATTCACGACATCGTAATGTTCGCGAAACAGCAAGGCATTCTTTACCAAGGGCGAGGTTCCGCTGCAAACTCTGTGGTGTGTTATTGCCTGGAAATTACCGCCGTCGATCCTCGACAAATCGCTGTCTTATTCGAACGATTTATCAGTAAAGAACGTAAGGAACCGCCGGATATTGATGTAGACTTTGAACACGAGCGCCGTGAAGAAGTTATCCAGTATATTTACAAAAAATATGGTCGTGAGCGTGCAGCACTTGCTGCAACAGTGATCAGCTATCGCTTTAAAAGTGCCGTGCGTGAAGTCGGTAAAGCACTAGGGATTGAAGAGACCCAATTAGATTTTTTCATTAAGAACGTTAATCGCCGAGATCGCAGCCAAGGCTGGCAAGCTCAAATTATTGAACTTGGCTTACAACCAGAATCTCTCAAAGGGCAGCAGTTTATCCAATTGGTCAACGAGATCATTGGCTTCCCACGCCATTTATCTCAGCACGTAGGTGGCTTTGTAATTTCATCTGGCCCTTTATATGAGTTGGTACCTGTTGAAAATGCCTCGATGGAAGATCGCACTATCATTCAATGGGATAAAGACGATTTAGAAAGCTTGAAGCTACTAAAAGTCGATGTACTCGCACTCGGCATGTTAAACGCCATCAAAAAGTGCTTTCAACTGGTCGAGAAACATCACCAGCGCTCCCTCTCGATTTCCGAGATCACTCGCCGACAAGATGATCCACACGTGTACCGCATGATCCAAAAAGCTGACACGATAGGCGTATTCCAAATTGAATCTCGTGCACAAATGAGCATGCTTCCTCGCCTAAAGCCTGCTTGTTATTACGACTTAGTGATTCAAATTGCAATTGTTCGTCCAGGCCCTATTCAGGGTGATATGGTGCATCCTTTTTTAAAACGACGAGATCACAAAGAGCCTGTCAGTTATCCATCGGAAGAAGTAAAAAGCGTTCTTGAGCGGACTATGGGCGTCCCTATTTTCCAAGAGCAAGTCATCAAGCTAGCCATGGTAGCCGCAGGGTTTAGCGGCGGCGAGGCCGATCAACTCCGTCGAGCGATGGCATCATGGAAAAAGAATGGCGATCTCGCTAAATTCAGACCAAAACTGATCAATGGTATGCAAGAGAGAGGCTATGACTTAGCGTTTGCTGAGCGCATTTTCGATCAGATTTGCGGCTTTGGTGAGTACGGCTTCCCTGAAAGTCATTCAGCGTCTTTCGCAGTGCTGGCATATTGTTCTGCATGGTTAAAATATTATTACCCAGCCGAATTTTACACTGCATTGTTGAACAGCCAACCAATGGGATTTTATAGCCCATCGCAATTAGTACAAGATGCTCGCCGACATGGCGTCGAAGTATTGCCGGTGTGCGTCAATCATTCAAAATATCAACATCATCTCGTCTCACGTCCGAATGGCAGGCTCGGCGTGCAACTTGGTTTTCGCTTGGTGAAAGGCTTTAACGCAGAAAGCGCACAAAGACTTATTGAGCGCAAACCACTTAATGGTTACCGATCGATTCAAGAAGTAAAGCAGATATTAAGAAGCCGAAGTGACATTGAATTATTGGCTTCAGCCAATGCATTTCAGGCCTTATCGGGAAATCGTTATAACGCTCGCTGGGCAGCAATGGATTCCTTATCTGACCTACCATTGTTTCACAAGGTCGAAGAACCCAATGTTAGCTACCAGACTCAACCTTCTGAATATGAAAATTTAATTGAGGATTACGCAAGCACGGGACTATCTCTTAGCCGCCATCCAATTAAATTATTAGAAGAAACGGGCAAACTCCCTCACTTTACCCGCATGAGGCAACTGACAGAGAAACCGCATAAGTCACTGGTCACAGTGGTAGGTGTGGTAACAGGAAGACAATCTCCAGGCACCGCCGCTGGCGTGACATTTTTTACGTTAGAAGATGACACGGGCAACATTAATGTGGTCGTTTGGCAAGCGACAGCACGAGCCCAAAAGCAAGCGTATTTAGGCGCTAAAGTATTAATGGTGAAAGGCATTCTTGAAAGAGAGGGAGAAGTCACGCACGTCATTGCTGGTAAGTTGATTGATTGCACGCACTACTTGAACAATCTACAAAGTAAATCTCGGGATTTCCATTAGTACAGAGGAATTAAGGAGAGAGATGTTAAAAATCAGAGAGAGGTGCGCTCCCTCTGATTTCACTAGATCTAATCATGCACTTTTAGAAAGCATCTGGCGTAATCGGTCTTGAGCAACTTCAACCAGCAGATCCGGTTGGAATTTAGATATAAAGCGATCACAGCCTACTTTTTGCACCATGGCTTCATTAAAACTACCGCTCAGAGAAGTGTTCAATGTGATAAACAACTTAGACATACGTGGATCTTGGCGCACTTCATGGGTCAGTTTATAACCGTCCATTTCAGGCATTTCAGCATCCGTAATCATCATCAACAGCTCTTTTTCTACATCTTTACCTTCATCACACCAACGTTTTAAAACCGTTAACGCTTCTAGCCCGTCACGGCACTCGATGATATTCATACCCAATTGAGAAAGCGTATCGCGAACTTGATTACGAGCTGTAGAGGAATCATCCACAATCAGAACATTACGCCCGACCATTGCTTGGGCCAATTCTTGATCGAGAATGTCCTCCGAGATAGTCACGTCGTAATGTACGATCTCTGCTAAAACTTTTTCAACGTCAATAATTTCGACAATTTGAGAGGCATCCCCCTCTTTGATTTGCGTGATAGCCGTGAGGTAATTCGAGCGACCAGACGTGGAAGGAGGCGGCTGAATTTCAGTCCATGCCGTATTAATAATGTTTTTAACCGGGCCGACTAAGAAGCCCTGCACCGTGCGGTTGTACTCTGTCACGATCAAATTTTCTTCTTCCGCTTCACCACGTAAAGCAGGAAAACCAATTGCGCCTCGTAAATCAATCACTGGTACCGCTTCACCTCGTAGAGAAGCAACCCCACGAATATTGTAGTGCGATCCAGGGAGCTTGGTTAACGGTGGAAGCTTGATGACCTCTTTCACTTTGAATACATTAATCGCAAATAACTGGCGACTATTTAAAGTGAACAGCAGAAGCTCTAGTCGATTTTCACCAACCAAGTTTGTACGCTGGTCAACCGTATTTAACACTCCGGACATACTACTACCTAAATTATGGATAATTCTTATTTTACTCGAAATCAGTACAGACACAGCAAGGTTATATAACCAAATAACCTTAAAATATTTGGCTTTTCGAGCACAGCTTTAAAGTACAACAGTTTTAGCGTATTACTTCTCTTTGCATCAGACGCAAAGTCACGCAGCACATTGAAAGCCATTTTGTTTATTTACTTGAGCTTTTTAGGAAATTACATGAATGGCGCAGATATAGCAATGCAACATAACTCAAATTCCCTTTCTAGTAATAGGCGATCAAAAAGGGTGAGCCGTTAAGTCTCACCCTAAATCACCTACAAATGCAGTCTCAACAGCCAGGCACATCATCATGTTAAAAAGTACTTAACCTTCCACAACCTTCATCAATAGTTGACCATCGTACAACGCTTGCTTAATCAACGCGGCACCAGGCATTGTGGCTTGCTTATAGAAACGAGACTCCACCAGCTCAAGATCTTGGTGATAAACAGGTAAACTCTGCTCTTCGATACAGCGACGAACCGCAGGATAAAGCACATCTTTTGCTTGGTTAATCACACCACCGATCAAGATTTTCTCAGGGTTAAATAAGTTGATCACAATAGCAATTGCAGAGCCTAAGTAGCCTCCAAGTTTTTCAATCACATCGACGGCCAAAGGATCACCGTTTGCAGCGGCTTCACAAATGCTCTCAATACTCATTTCTTCTTGTTTAGCAAGAATAGAGTCTTCGCCATCAGCGATTCGTCTTACGACTTCTTCACGAATTGCTTGAGAACTGGCAACGGTTTCCAAACAGCCAATATTGCCGCAATGACAACGTTTTCCATTTGGGTCAATTTGAATATGCCCGAGTTCACCAATGTTACCGTGACGGCCTTGCAAAACGCGCCCATCCAGAATGATGCCCGCACCTAAACCGTGGTGGATAGAGATAAGAACGGAGTTGTCATTATCTTGAGAATGACCAAAAAGCTTTTCTGCTAATGCCCAAGCTCGCGTGTCATTGGCAATGAAAACTGGCAAGCCTGTTGCTTTGTATATCTCTGGTCCAAGAGCAAGATTTTCGACATTGTAATGAGGCATCTGCAAAACGACACCTTGCTCTGAGTTCACGAGACCAGGCAGTGTAAGGGCAATACTGGTAACCCGATCCAGTTGATCCGCGTAAGTCTGAAAAAATTCATCAATTTCGTAAAGCAGGCGCTCAAGCACATCGTCTTGGTCAAGCTCGTGTATCTCGATTTTAGTATCGATCAGTACATCACCGCCTAACTCATGCAAAGCAATGGTTAAATAACCCCGCCCCAAACGCATTGACAAAAATTGCCAGCCTTCATTATTGACCTGCAAACCGACAGCAGGTCGACCACGACTCGTCGCTTCTTGTACTGTCGTTTCATGAATCAAGTGCGCTTCAATTAATTCTCGAGTGATTTTGGTGATACTAGCAGGAGCAAGCTCACTCTGCTTGGACAAATCAATTCGAGAAATAGGACCTTTTAGGTCAATTAGTTTATATACACGACCAGCATTGACCTGTTTGATATGATCAATATGGCCCGGTTGAGCCATGTACATCTTGCACTCCGAAATTCTATAACGGGACAATTTTTTTACTTTGCGAACTAATTGTGAAGTGAATTAATAAATCCCCGTGACAAGCATCACGTATAAACCTGTTTGTTTGTGTATTCAATCAAATAACGAAGAATCTACTCCTGTTAAATTGTTTGAAAAATAACTTATTTTTATTCACTAAATTATGAAGTAGTGCCTTTAAAGCAGCGCATTTTTATCAATAAGGCCATTGCCTGTCGAATATCTGTCTGTTTTACCGGGGTTACTCTTAATGTAAACATTCTGTGCATATACTTATATTCAAGTAGCTTTAAGGTGTGGGCTCAGCAACGAGGCTAACCTTGAGAGCGATTGCGTAAAGTAAGGATAGAGTTCAAGTTACCTTTACACACACATTCATCGGAGAATCTATGACTTCCAAATTAAGACGAACAAAAATTGTCACTACGCTGGGTCCTTCAACGGATAAGGACAATATACTTGAGGAGATCATCAAAGCCGGTGCAAACGTTGTCCGTATGAATTTTTCACATGGAACCAGTGAAGACCACATTCAACGTGCGAACAAAGTCCGTACCATTGCAGCAAGACTTGGGCGTCAGGTTGCAATTCTTGGTGACTTACAAGGCCCTAAAATCCGTGTATCAACGTTTAAAGACGGCCAAGTCATTTTGAATGTGGGCGATAAATTCACATTAGATAGTGATTTACCAAAAGGTGAAGGCAATCAAGAATCTGTAGGGTTAGATTATAAAGAACTACCGCAAGATGTTTCACCAAATGACATTTTATTACTCGATGATGGACGCGTTCAGCTGCAAGTTACTACAGTAGAGGGTAATAAAGTTCATACCCGTGTGATTGTCGGTGGCCCACTGTCCAACAATAAAGGGATCAACAAAAAAGGCGGCGGATTGTCAGCGGATGCGCTCACAGAGAAAGATAAAGCCGACATTCTTACCGCCGCAGCAATTCAAGTAGACTACCTTGCTATTTCATTCCCGCGTAACGGCGAAGACATGCATTACGCTCGACGCTTAGCCAGAGATGCAGGCCTTGAAGCCATGTTAGTGGCTAAAGTCGAACGAGCAGAAACCGTCGCGACCAATGAGTCTATTGACGACATTATTCTCGCATCCGATGTAGTGATGGTTGCACGTGGTGACCTTGGTGTAGAAATCGGTGACCCTGAGCTCATTGGTGTCCAGAAAAAACTGATTCGCCGCGCACGCAGTTTAAACCGTATCGTGATTACTGCGACACAAATGATGGAATCCATGATTACTAGCCCAATGCCAACGCGTGCTGAAGTGATGGATGTAGCCAATGCGGTTCTAGACGGCACTGACGCGGTGATGCTGTCTGGAGAGACTGCTGCAGGTAAATATCCTGTAGAAACGGTCAAATCCATGGCCGAAGTATGTGTGGGGGCAGAAAAAATGTCGGAGGCAAGTCTATCAACCTATCGCTTAGATAGAACCTTCGAAACCGCTGAAGAAACCATCGCAATGGCAACCATGTACTCTGCGAATCACATGGAAGGAATTAAAGCGATGATCTCGTTAACTGAGTCCGGCAGGACTGCGTTGATGATGTCTCGCTTAAGCTCTGGCTTGCCAATATTTGCCTTATCACGGAATGAATCGACACTAAATCGAGCAGCATTATACCGAGGCGTGACACCTGTATATTTCGAGTCAAAAAGTGATGCGGGTTTACCAACGGCTCAAGCAGCTATTACTAGCCTTAAAGAGCAAGGGTTCTTGCACAAAGGTGATTTAGTCATTATTACTCAAGGCGATGTAATGGATGTTGTTGGCTCAACCAACTGCATGCGCATTCTACAAGCGTAGTAGTTATACCTAACCGGAGTTAACCACAAGAACCCGCAAATAAGGCTCCGAAAATGGAGCCTTATTTATATGCTTTGTATATTGCGCACATCGTGAACGTAAGAAGGTTTATGCACTCTCTCTACCATCAATTTCAACATCCAGCTGGTCATAGAGTTGAACTAGGTTAAACCCAGCTTGAAGCCCAAGTTGATAGTCATGCTCTAGTGACTCTTGGTCACTTAACAAAGAAGAAGAACGAAGTCCCTCTTTAGGCGCAACTTGTAAAATAAAAGTGTCGTCAGGTGGAGCAGATATAAAGGCCTGAGTGAGCTCAAATGTTTGATAATGAATCATCAGCATGTCGGCTAAACCTGAATCAAAATTCTCACCAATCAAATGACTTAAACGATACAAGTTATCGGCACCGAACAACCAACGGCCTCCATTTAACAGCATTTTCCCTGCAAGCTTCGATTGATGTGCTGCATTAATTTTTTGTTGGAAGAACGACGCCCAATCCAGCTTCCACTGATTCACTTTTTGCTGCCATGATTGCTGTACTGAGTTGATAGACTCTCGATACCATTCGACAGGCACATCCCCCACTTCACTTTGGGCTCTCGCTTCAATCTCTGAAAACGGCTCTGTGCGAATGACAATAATGTTGCGAGCATTCTGACGCCACGCTTCTTGTACAGGGATAGAGGCAGACACGCCGCCATCAACAAATTTATTGCCATTTACGTCGACAGGTCCGTGGTACAACTTGGGAATCGCACATGTCGCTAGCATAGTGTTAAACCACGAGTCATCCAAGATTGGTAGATATTGATCTGATAGCGTCTCTATATTCGTTACCGCAGCAAACGCTCCTCGTTTTCCCAATGCGCTGCGACCTAAATCAAGGTCAAGCTTGTATGGGAAATCTTGAATCCGTTCTAATGCCCACTCTAAACCTAAGTACTGCTGCTTTCGGATATAGCGAAACAGATTAAAAAATTCAGGAGACGTTGTCAGCTCGGTAATAAAAGCTTTGCCCATGCCATGTTGACGACACAAGTAAGAACATAAGTTAAGTGCTCCGGCAGAGGTGCCATAGAATTCATCGAAAGGATCGAAGTTGGAAAGTAAAAAGGCGTCTAAAACGCCAGCGGTAAAAATCCCTCTCTGCCCTCCACCTTGCGTGACTAAAGCAGTTTTACCATGCCTAAAGTGCTCATAAACTTTTACATCAAGCTCTGCATGGCTTTCTGTGATTATACCGCTGTTACGTATCATAGGCTCACGCCATTTTGTTAAAACGTTTGGTAAAAGTGGTTATCTTAAGCTGTTGTAATAGCAATGATGCCAAATGACAAAAGCACTGCAAAAACAGTCACCACAATGATTAATGCGGATTTTAGATCGTGTTCCATAAACACCTCCTTAATATGTAACAAATTAATAACACCAGTGTGAAATATGTTCAAGATTTGCTTAATTTAGTCGCGCAATTTTGACTAACCCATCACAATTAGCTTAGTCATAATAAGGAGATAGGGCATGAACCAAAAACTCAGCTGGCTAGTAGGAATCATGATGATGAGTACTGCTATCAATGCACAAGCGAATATCATCGTTACGCCATACATAGGCTATACAGGAGGCGGCCAAGTAGAGGATGAAAGTGGTAATACATACGATCTCGACCCCGCAGTGAATTACGCTCTTTCAGTCGAGACTCCCTTAGAAAAAGGAAGGATCGGATTGTTTTACTCCAATCAATCGACGGAACTTGAAAAGCTGTCCAACTCGGCAGATATCCATTATCTGCACTTCCAAAGCAGCATGTACTATCCTGTCGCAGCAAATTGGCAAACCCATATCGGTGTAGGCTTGGGGGCTTCTTACGCCGATGTGGATTGGGTAGACAAAAAATACGGATTTTCGGCTAGCGCTTTTGCAGGGCTGGAATATGAATTTTCAAAGAACTTTGCGTTAACAGCCCAACTGAGATGGTTAGGAACGGTCGTTGATAACGATACATCTGGCGCCTGTACTCTACCTAATGACGGCTCAAACTGTATCATTAAGTTCGATACTGATTGGATGAACCAATTCCAATCAAATGTTGGTTTTAGTTTCCGCTTCTAATTTTTATGCATGTTCCTCTGTAGGGCTCGTCACAAAGAACGCTGAACGAGTCCTGCACAGAGCCGATAAAGGACATCGTCTAAACACCATTGTTTGGCAAAGTAACGAAGCATCATCTAGATAGGTGCACAAAAGATAGCCGTACGCCCTAATTCATCAAAATAGTCTTAAACACCAAAGCAATTATTAGATCCCAGTCATTTATTCCAGACAAACAACCAACCACCCACACAAAACCACAATCAAACTCAAATTTAACAAGATTAAAACCAGACAACGCATCTGAATTAACATTTAGATTCTATTGCGCTAAGTATTATTAGAAGTTAGTCTGATCAGTGAAAACAGATAAATATTTCAGTTTTATCAAACACACATCAAAATTTTAAGATTAATAATCTACTTTCTCTTACAGTAGCCAGAATATAGCTCTATAAAATTATAAAAAGTTAGAATTAAGGATAGAAAAGCTGATGGATAACAGCGGTCCTTTCTTCCAACTGTTTGCGCAATTATTACTGTGTTACGTAGAGAGCTTCATTCCTCAGGGAGTCTTATAGGAGTCAAATATGAAGCGAGAACAATGGGGATCCCGGGCGGGATTCATCTTAGCAGCAGTTGGGTCTGCTATCGGTTTGGGAAACATTTGGCGTTTCCCATACATGGCCTATGAAAACGGTGGCGGCGCATTTTTTATTCCTTACATTTTTGCCATGATCACTGCCGGTATTCCATTTATGATCCTTGAGTTCAGTATGGGACAAAAATACCGAGGCTCGGCACCAAAAACACTAGCGAAAATTCATTCTAAATTTGAATGGCTTGGCTGGTTCCAAGTTGGTGTGGCTGCAGTTAT
Source organism: Vibrio sp. 397 (assembly GCF_033339395.1). Lineage (NCBI taxonomy): Bacteria > Pseudomonadati > Pseudomonadota > Gammaproteobacteria > Vibrionales > Vibrionaceae > Vibrio > Vibrio sp. 397. Next base: position 128,263 of record NZ_JAWOUN010000007.1, read on the forward strand.
TGCCGTTTACTATGTGGCTGTTATCGGTTGGTCGATTTCTTACTTTGGGTTGTCGTTCACTCAAGGTTGGGGAACCGATACCAACGCATTTTTCTTTAGTGAATACCTAAAGCTAGGTGACAACTCACCAACAGACTTAGGCAGTATTCAATGGAAGATTGCTTTATCCATGGTAATTGCTTGGGCAATTACTTACACCGCTATTGCCAAAGGCGTGAAATCAGGAATTGAACGAGCATCTAAAATTATGATGCCAATCCTATTCTTGATGGTGATTTTCTTAATCGGACGTATGATTTTCTTGCCAGGAGCTCTAGATGGCGTGAACTACATGTTCGAACCCGATTTCAGCAAAATTTGGGATGTGAAAGTATGGGCAGCGGCATATGGTCAGATCTTCTTTACGTTAAGTATCGGCTTCGCCATCATGCTAGCTTACTCTAGCTACCTACCAGAAAAGTCGGACATAACGAATAACGCGTTTATGACCGTGTTGATCAACTGTGGCTTCTCGATCCTAGCCGGCATCATGATCTTCTCAGTATTGGGTTACATGGCTCAAGAGCAAGGTAAGCCGTTAACAGAGGTGGTATCTGCAGGCGTTGGCTTGGCTTTTGTTACTTTACCTGCGGCAATTAACCTACTACCTGCCCCATATATTCTTGGTCCACTGTTCTTCTTTGCACTGGTGGTTGCTGGTCTAAGTTCGCATATTTCAATTATGGAAGCCGTAACTTCAGCCATTATCGACAAGCTGAAGTGGAGCCGTAAAAAAGCTGCAAATGTTGTGATTGGTATTGGCTTCGTTGTCTCTATGGCGTTTGCTACCAATGGCGGTCTGCTGCTACTCGATCTAGTAGACCACTTTGCAAACAACGTTGGCATCATGGTTGGTGGTCTGGTTGAGATTGTCTTGATGGCGTGGCTATTGAAGCGCGTGCCAGAAGTACGTAATTACGTTAACGAGCGCTCTGATTTCTCTGTTGGTCAATGGTTCGAGATCTGCTTACGCTTCGTTACACCAATCATGCTCGCCATTATCTTAGCGACCAAGCTATACGCCCTAATTACTGAAGGCTACGGTGGCTATGATCTAACTTTAGGCTGGGCACTTATCGCCGCACTCTTTATCTTTGGTCTAGTGATCAACGCAGTGAACCGCAAGGAGACAGCAAAATGACAATCAGCGCAATTATTATGATGGTTATTGGTTTAGGTATCACTTGGGGCGGCGCTGCCGTTTGCATCAAGCGAGCCATGGATAAACAATAGAACGTTAAGTTCCATATAAAAAAACGCCGGTAGTTACCGGCGTTTTTTGTACATACATTAGTTCAATTCTAGAAACTGTACTTGATGCCAACGGCGCCGCCAAGTTGCAAGTCAGCACCTTTGTAAAGATCTAGCTCTGGGTGTATTTGACCATAAAGGTCCCAGCCGCGTGATAAATCCCAGTTCACACCAAGTGGTACTCTCACACCAAACTCGTCATCCCATTCATACCAGCCACCAACGCCGACATACCAAGTCACAGGCATGTTTTGATCGAATGTTCCACGCTTAGCGATGTAATCAAACGCCATACCATCGTTTCCGATAATGCCACGATATTTGTTATCTAACTCTACAACAACACTTAATTGTTGATCGACAGCCATACCAACTGATAGATCCGTTGGTTCGCTTGCCGCCATTGCCGTACTAGAAACTAGTCCCAAAACTAAAATGAATTTGTTCTTCATACACGTTATCAATTATTCAAAAAAACATTATTCGCTATTCAAACATAATGGCATATCAATATGTCAACGATGGGTAAGCTCGATGTATGAAAAAGCTGACAAAAGTAAAGATGAGTTTAGGATCACACTAAAAAGGAACTGTCAGTTAATAAAATAGGAACTAAAAAAGGAGGCCGAAGCCTCCTTTTATGCATTACTATGAATGACTGCGATTAACCGTGGTTACGAATCCACTCATCCATTTCAGTTTTTAGGTTATCAGACTTAGTACCGAAGATAGCCTGTACACCACCAGCTACAACTACAACACCAGCAGCGCCTAGTTGTTTTAGCTTGTCTTGGTCAACAGCTGCTGTATCTGCAACTGCTACACGTAGACGTGTGATACATGCATCTAGACCAGTAATGTTAGCTTTACCGCCAAACGCTGCAACCAGTTCACCGCCCATATCAGAGCCAGAAGTTACAGCTGCACTTTCCGTTTCATCTTCACGGCCAGGTGTTTTTAGGTCAAGCGCTGTGATTACACCACGGAACACTACGTAGTAAATTACTGCGTAAACTAGACCAACGGCAATCATTAGCACCATCTTCTGAGCGTTACCAGATAGAACTAGGAAGTCGATCAGACCGTGAGAGAAAGAAGTACCGTGTACAAAGCCTAGAGTGTTCGAAACGATGTATGCAGAACCAGCTAGTAGAGCGTGGATACCGTATAGTAGTGGAGCAACGAATAGGAATGAGAATTCGATTGGCTCAGTAATACCAGTTAGGAATGAAGTCAGTGCAGCTGACGCCATGATACCCATTACTTTTGCACGGTTTTCTGGTTTAGCACAATGAGCAATTGCGATTGCTGCAGCTGGTAGACCGAACATCTTGAACATGTAACCACCCGCTAGCTGACCGAAGCCATTACCAGCAGCACGAGATGCTTCATCAGCAACTAGGTAACAAGTTAGTACACCATTTTGAGCTTCACCGGCAGCGTTAACACAAGAACCTGCTTCGAAGAAGAACGGTACGTTCCATACGTGGTGTAGACCGAATGGGATTAGAGAACGCTCAACAACACCGTAGATACCGAATGCTAGCTGTGGGTTTTGGTGTGCAGCCCAATCAGAGAATGCAGAAATTGCACCGCCAATTGGTGGCCAGATAACAGAAAGGATAACACCTAGGATGATCGCAGCAAAACCAGTGATGATTGGCACTGCGCGCTTACCAGCGAAGAAGCCAAGGTACTCTGGAAGTTGGATTTTGAAGAAACGGTTGAATGCCCAAGCAGCCACACCACCGACAAGGATACCACCTAGTACACCTGTATCGATTTTCTCAACACCCATAACGCCCGCCATTACACCTAGCGTTGCCGTCATGATGCCGTAACCAACGATAGCTGCAAGACCTGCAACACCGTCGTTGTTAGTGAAGCCTAGAGCTACACCTACTGCAAATAGAAGTGCCATTTGGCCGAATACTGAACCACCAGCTTGTTCCATAAGATTAGAAACGATCTCTGGAATAAAGCTTAGATGGGCAGCACCCACACCTAATAAAATACCTGCAACTGGTAAAACTGATACTGGAAGCATCAGAGCCTTACCAACTTTTTGCAGGTTAGCAAAAAGGTTCTTAAACATGTTTATGCTCCTGATAAATTTATAAGTATTATTTGGGCACTAACGGCACACCCCCGTAGCCTAAAGGTTAGCACCCAATGAAAATGTAACCACAACTGCATTATATTTTCCGGCTCTAAATATATATTGATGACCCTCAAACTTTCCACACAGTTACGAAATTTAGTTTCAAAACAAGTCTTGGATCACACCCAAAAACAGCCGATGAAAAGGTTTGCATTGCACTTATATTACTGTTTTATAAAGAATTAATTATTTATATAATTAATTTTAAGGCGTAAATAAAATACGCCTCAATGTTATTTTTAGTAACAAAATTACATTTGTGATTTTTGAATGTTATTAAATCAACATTTTTAGTAAACATTAAACTCGTGAGCGTATCTGTTGTTTTTATCAACAAAAAAGGAGCCTAAGCTCCTTTTTTATGCTCTTATTATTTTTTCATCGCAAAAAAAGATTTCGGAAGTTTTCGGTGGTTTTTTGTGCCACTTCAGAAAGAGAGCACGATTTGAGTTGCGCAATATAAGAAGCGACTTCGACAACATAAGCGGGTTGATTCTCTTTGCCACGATGAGGGACAGGAGCCAAGTAAGGAGAATCTGTCTCAATAAGAAGCTTCTCTAAAGGTAGAGTCTTCACCACTTCTTTTAACTCTGTAGCTTGACGGAAAGTAACAATCCCCGAGATAGAAATATAAAACCCCAGCTCCAGTGCAGCTTCAGCAAATGGAAGATCTTCTGTAAAACAATGGATAACACCACCACATTTCTCTGCCCCACCCTTACGCAAAATATCTAGAGTATCCGCACGTGCGTTTCTGGTATGGATAATTAAAGGTTTGTTGAGCTCCACTGCAAGATCAACGTGTTGCTCAAAGCGCTCTTTCTGTAACGCGGCCGTTTCGGGCTTGTAATGATAATCTAAACCCGTTTCGCCAATAGCGACGACTTTTGCATTCGACGCATGGTGGCGCAATACGTCCATCGAAAAGTCGCTTTCAACATCAAGTGGGTGCACACCGCACGAAGCATAAACATTGTCATAAGGCTCGATCATTTCCATCATTTTCGGGAAAGAATCCAGCGTTACTCCAACAGAAAGTAGCTCAGTTACGTTTGCTTGTTTAGCTTTGTTAATAACGTCTTCCACATTGATGTGGAGATCGTCGTAATTCAATTTGTCTAAATGACAATGAGAATCTACGAACATAATGCCTCTCGTGATTCAATTAACCAATTCATTGATAGTAGCTCAAGGTTCAGGCCAGGAAAGGCTTGCACCTGAGCTTTCAGGTTCATCAGCGCCTTCGCTGATGAGTACAAACCGTTATAGTTGTCCGGTTGGAACTTTGTCGCGCCCGGAAGCATTTGAGCTTCTGATACACCAAACTGCGCTTTCTGAGCATCTGTCAGTAAATACCATGCCCAGTCTAGTGATTGCTCTGAGTGTTTAGCGATTAAAGAAGCACACTCAGAAACGTCTGAAACAGGCGAAGACATTGCCTTAATAAAACTGCGTTCAAAAGCCAAGTAAGCTTCGAGCTCACCATTATTTAACGCATCCAATGTTTTTATTGGAGAGCCCATATTCAGTTTTAAGGCATAAGCAGGAACTTGCTTCGCCCCTTGTTCGTGCATCCATTGCATCGCTTGTTCCGCTGACGGAGGCGCAACAACCCAGTGTTGGCAACGGCTACGAATCGTTGGGAGCAGACGCTCCTGATTGTGGGTAACGAGCAAAAACAAGCACTTTGCCCCAGGCTCTTCTAGCGTCTTTAACAGCGCATTCGATGCCGACTCGTTCATAGAGTCCGCCGGTTCTATTACAAATAGGCGGTAACCATTAAGCTGAGATGATTCCTGAGCTAGACGGTTACAAGCGCGAATTTGGTCCACCGTTATCGCCTTTCCTTCTTTCTCTGGCTTGATCCAGTGTAAATCAGGGTGGTTTTGAGATTGATTTAGCTGGCAGCTATGACAAAAACCGCATGCTTCACTCGCGTAATTTTGGCAAAGAAGTGCTTGGCTAAAAAACTCGATAAGTTTTTCGATGCCCAAGCCCTGCTCGCTTTGTAATAAAAGCGCACCTGGTATTCTGTCCGACTCTAACCCTACTTTGAGGTTATCCCATATTGGCTGTAGCCATGGATAATCATTTAACATGAGTCACCTAAATTTACGTTTCACTTATTGACGAGCTAGCCACTCGTTTAGAGCGTCCCGAATATCACGCGACACGCCTTCAATCGCCTGTTCTGCGTTAATGATAACGATGGAAGGATCGGCATGAGCAATCTCCAAATAACGCTCACGTGTACGCTCGAAGAAACTAATATCCATCTTCTCTATACGATCTAACTCACCACGCCCACGTGCACGCTCAAGCCCAACACGAGGGTCAATATCCATATAGAGAGTGAGAGCAGGTTTAAAATCACCAAGCGTTGTATCCCGGAGATTTTTCATTAACGATGCGTCAATCTGACGGCCACCACCTTGATAAGCTTGCGACGACATATCGTGTCGGTCACCAACCACCCACTGACCGTTTTCCAAAGCTGGTTTGATCACGTTCTCAACCAACTGAACACGTGCAGCGTACAGAAGAAGCAACTCCGTCATGTCCTTAAGTTCTTCACCTTCGTGCTCTTCTTTCACCAGAGCGCGCATTTTTTCTGCTAGCGGTGTGCCTCCTGGCTCACGGGTATTTACGATATCCTCAATACCGGCCGCTTTTAGCGTATCTAAAACGGTTTTAATCGCAGTGCTTTTACCCGCGCCTTCTAGGCCTTCAACGACAATAAAGTTTGCTTTCATCATTTGTTCTTTCTTAGTTCTCTTAAATAGGCACGAACAGCACGGTTGTGCTCAGCAAGGGATTTCGAGAATACATGTCCGCCCTTTCCACTTGCTACAAAATATAAATAGTTGCTGCTTTCTGGATTCAAAGCCGCTTCAATGGAAGCTTCACCAGCCATCGCAATCGGTGTTGGTGGCAAACCATTGATGGTATAGGTGTTATATGGTGTCGGCGTACGCAAATCTTTCTTACGAATGTTGCCATCGTAGGCGTCACCCATACCATAAATAACTGTCGGATCAGTTTGTAACCGCATGCGTTTGTTCAATCGGTTGATAAACACAGAAGCGACGCGCTCACGCTCAGAATCAATAGCCGTCTCTTTCTCGATGATAGACGCGAGAATCAAGGCTTCATATTTGTCCTGTAATGGCAGCTTTTCTTGACGCGCTTCCCAGTTAGCATCCAGTATTTTATTGAGTTTTCGATGCGCTCGTTTTAATAACTGGCTTTCACTCGCACCCGCTGTGTAATGGTAGGTTTCTGCTAAAAACAACCCTTCTAGCTTTTCTCCCTCAATTCCGAGCTTCGCAGCCATTTCTTTTTCTGAAAGATCGGTTAAATCATGCTTTAAATAAGGAGCACTTTTTAGTTGATCTACCCATTCAGAAAAGCGGCTGCCTTCAACAAAAGTGATCGCAAACTGGTATTCTTTTCCAGTATTCAGATGCTCCAATGTTTGCGAAAGTGACATACCAGGCTCAAGTTGGTAAGTACCCGCTCGCACTTGCAACAATTCTGGATATAAGTGAGGAATTAAACGGATGTACTCCGATGTTTCAATCACCTCACCTTCAACTAAGGCGCGCATGACATGATGAAAGCTTGTACCACTTTCTACAGTAAACAGCTGAGGTTGTTCCAATAGAATAGGCTTTTCAACGTATTGTTTAGCCTGTGAAATTATATAAAAAACAGCTGCTGCGCCTATCACTGCGATCAGCACAACAAAAGCCAACAGTTTTTTAATCACGTAGTTAAATTCCCTTGCAGTCGTTGAGTCAATTTTCCTATCGGAAATATAGTCTTAGAGTTCGATGTCACTATGCTTCGAATAGGTGCGACACCTAATATTGAGTTACACATGAAAGCCTCGTCAGCACTCAGCAAGTCTGGAAGTATAAAACGCCCCTCGATGACTTCAATATGACTTACTTTAAGTAACTCAAGCACCTTACGACGCATTACGCCCGTAACGCCTGATAAGGTCAGCTCCGGCGTAAATACTTTATTACCTTTAACCCAAAAAAGGTTGGCCATTGTAGTTTCAATGACATGGTTTTGCACATTTAACGTTATTGCATCTGCAAACTCTGTATTGTCGATTTCAGCCTTGGCGAGAATCTGCTCTAAACGGTTGTTGTGCTTATGTCCCGCAAGTAAAGGTTGAATCCCTAGACGAGTATTACAAACGCCCAAGTCCACACCTTGTTCTTGCCAAGATGAATAATGAGAAGGAAATGCAAAATTGGAAATCGTCACGATAGGGCCTTTAATCCCATTAGGGCTATACCCTCGCCCGCCAATACCGCGGCTAACGTGAATCTTCACCCCCGCTCGTGCGTCAGATAAAACCGCTTTGCTTGCCCAACCATGCACAACTTTCCAGTCAGGTGAAGAGATCTTCAAAGCGTCAAGGCAAGCACTCATGCGCTCAGTATGCTCCTGCCAGTAAACCAACTCTCCATTTTGGGTCAGGATGGTGGTAAAGCCTCCATCACCGTATTGGAATGAGCGATCACCTAGCTCTACATGCGTTTGCGGAACTCCATTTACCCAAAACATTCACGTACCTTCAAATTAGCAGACAACAAATAAAACAAAACGGCTCAATGCTAAGCATCGAGCCGTTAGAATACAAGTTTCGCTTATCTAAATAAGGTTAGATAGTGTTACTCAGCGAACTTTTTGAAGATCAAAGAACCGTTTGTACCACCAAAGCCAAACGAGTTACAGATAGCGTATTCCATACCTTCAACTTTGCGCGCAGTGTGCGGCACAAGGTCGATGTCTAGACCTTCTTCTGGATCATCAAGGTTAATCGTTGGTGGAACGATTTGGTCAACCAAAGACATAACCGTGATAATTGCTTCAACAGAGCCTGCTGCACCTAATAGGTGACCAGTCATAGACTTAGTTGATGATACAAGTACTTGCTTCGCACCTTCTTCACCAAGAGCACGTTTCACGCCCTTGATTTCTGCAACGTCGCCAGCAGGAGTAGATGTACCGTGAGCATTCACATAACCTACTTGGGTACCTGTGATGTTCGCGTCACGCATTGCCGCTTCCATCGCAAGTGCACCACCAGAGCCATCTTCGCTTGGAGAAGTCATGTGGTAAGCATCACCAGACATACCAAAACCAACCAGTTCTGCGTAAATCTTCGCGCCACGTGCTTTTGCGTGTTCGTACTCTTCAAGCACCATCATGCCAGCACCATCACCTAGAACAAAACCATCACGGCCTTTATCCCATGGGCGAGACGCTTTTTGAGGCTCGTCATTACGAGTAGATAGCGCTTTAGCTGCACCGAAGCCAGCCATGCCAAGAGGCGTAGAAGCTTTTTCTGCACCACCAGCAACCATCGCATCTGCATCGCCGTAGGCAATCATACGTGCTGCATGACCGATATTATGCAGGCCAGTAGTACATGCGGTAGAAATCGCGATATTTGGACCACGAAGACCACGCATGATAGATAGGTTACCTGCAACCATGTTTACAATGGTCGAAGGAACAAAAAATGGGCTAACTTTGCGAGGGCCTTTGTCTACTAATGCAGTATGGCCAGTTTCGATAAGGTCAAGACCGCCAATGCCTGAGCCGATAGCAACACCAACTCGAGCCGCATTTTCTTCGGTAATTTGTAAGCCAGAGTTATCAAGAGCTTGAATACCCGCTGCAATGCCGTACTGGATGAAAAGGTCCATCTTACGAGCATCTTTTTTAGACATGTACTCTGTGCAATCGAAATCTTTAACAAGACCTGCAAAACGAGTTGAGAAGTTCGTAGTATCAAAGTGCTCGATATTTACGATACCACTTTGACCTTCTAGCAGGGCTTTCCAAGATGATTCTACTGTGTTGCCTACCGGTGACAACATACCCATGCCAGTGACAACTACACGACGCTTGGACACGATATAATTCTCCGGGAATTGAATATTTCTATGAGAGGATAGAAGAAGTTAGAAAGAACACAGGCGGTCTAGGAGACCGCCTGGGAGAGCTAATTACTGAGCGCTGTTTACGTAGTCGATTGCAGCTTGAACAGTAGTGATCTTCTCAGCTTCTTCGTCAGGAATCTCAGTGTCGAATTCCTCTTCTAGAGCCATAACTAGTTCTACAGTGTCTAGAGAATCAGCACCTAGATCATCAACGAAAGAAGCTTCGTTTTTAACTTCTGCTTCGTCTACACCTAGCTGTTCAACAATGATTTTCTTTACGCGTTCTTCGATGTTGCTCATTTTTCTTTTCCTTTACAGATTTCGCCTAATGCGATGATTCCGTAGTTTATTCGAACTATTGAAAGTTGCAAGGGGGTCCTTGCTGGTCAAACCACAAAATTAGCGAATTTAACCGAATTTCAATACATTTTTGACTTAAATCATGCACAAATCTTGCGCATAAGCATGACAAGTTCATGACAGTTAACTGCAACTATAGGCTATTTTTCACAATGTAAAATAGCTTATTTTGCATAAACTGTCGCATTAAACCATGTACATGCCACCATTTACATGCAAAGTTTCACCAGTAATGTACGCTGCTTCAGGAGAAGCAAGGAAAACTACTGCTGATGCAATTTCACGTGGGTCACCTAAACGACCTGCTGGCACGTTCGACAAAGTTGCCGCACGTTGGTCATCACTTAGCGCCTTAGTCATGTCAGTTTCGATGAAACCAGGAGCAACAGTGTTCACTGTTACACCACGAGACGCAACTTCACGAGCCATTGATTTAGTAAAACCAATCACGCCCGCTTTCGCTGCTGCGTAGTTAGTTTGACCAGCATTACCCATGGTACCAACAACAGAGCCTACGTTGATGATACGACCCGCACGTTTTTTCATCATACCGCGTAAAACCGCTTTAGACATGCGGTAGATAGGCGTTAGGTTGGTATCGATGATGTCGTTCCACTCATCATCTTTCATGCGCATCAATAGGTTGTCACGAGTAATACCAGCGTTATTCACCAGAATATCGATCACACCAAATTCTTCGTTGATCGTTTTTAATGTCGCTTCGATAGACTCGACATCAGTCACGTTAAGCGCTAAGCCTTTACCGTTATCACCAAGATACTCGCTGATAGCAGCCGCACCACTTTCAGAAGTAGCAGTACCGATAACCGTAGCACCTCGCTCGACAAGAAGTTCCGCGATCGCGCGGCCAATACCACGGCTTGCGCCGGTAACTAGCGCGATCTTACCTTCTAGATTCATCATGTTGTGTTTCCTTTTCTTATCGCAAATTTATCGCTTGATGGATTACTTCGCAGCGTCTAGCGATGCGATATCATTCACTGCTGCTGCAGTTAGCGTTTTCACGATACGTTTTGTTAGACCTGTTAAAACTTTACCAGGACCAAGCTCAAGAAGATTTTCTACGCCTTGTTCGTGCATCAGTTCAACTGTTTCAGTCCAACGAACTGGGCTATGTAGCTGACGAACAAGCGCATCTTTGATTTTTGCAGGATCTGTCTCAGCAACCACATCAACGTTGTTGATAACTGGCAGCTGTGGTGAGTTAAATTCGATAGACTCAAGAGCTACAGCAAGTTTTTCCGCTGCTGGCTTCATAAGTGCACAGTGTGAAGGTACTGAAACAGGAAGAGGAAGCGCACGCTTCGCACCAGCTTCTTTACATAGCGCACCAGCTCGCTCTACTGCGTCTTTGCTACCAGCGATAACGACTTGACCAGGCGAGTTAAAGTTTACTGGAGAGACCACTTCGCCTTGCGCTGCGTCTTCACACGCTTTTGCAATCGCATCATCAGCCAAACCGATAATCGCGTACATTGCGCCAGTACCAGCTGGTACTGCTTCTTGCATAAGTTGACCACGTAATTCAACCAGCTTGATGGCTTCTTTAAAGTCGATAACACCCGCACATACAAGTGCTGAGTACTCACCTAGGCTGTGACCGGCTAGGTTTGCTGGTTGCTCTAAGCCAAGTTCCTGCCATACACGCCAGATTGCAACAGATGAAGCTAGCAAAGCTGGTTGAGTACGGAAAGTCTCGTTTAAATCTTCTGCAGGTCCATTTTGAACAAGCGCCCATAGATCGTAACCTAGTGCGTCAGATGCTTCTGCAAATGTTTGTTTTACTACGTCATATTGTTCGCCTAGTTCTGCAAGCATACCTACAGCTTGAGAACCTTGACCTGGAAATACGATAGCAAACTTGCTCATGTTGTTTTCCTTTAAGCAAAGTAAAAAGAAATAAGATGCACCAAGTGCACCTTAAATTTTGAATTCTTGTGAAACTTAGAACTTCACAAGGGCCGAGCCCCAAGTGAATCCGCCGCCAAACGCTTCAAGAAGCAGAGTTTGACCGCGTTTAATACGACCATCACGTACCGCTTCATCTAGTGCTGTTGGCACCGTCGCAGCTGATGTGTTGCCGTGTTTATCAAGTGTAATCACGACTTGGTCTAGTGACATCGAAAGTTTCTTCGCTGTCGCTGAAATAATGCGGTAGTTCGCTTGGTGCGGCACTAGCCAGTCTAGTTCAGACTTATGCATGTTGTTGGCTTCAAGCGTATCTTTTACTAGTTTCGATAGCTGAGTTACAGCGACTTTGAATACTTCGTTCCCAGCCATATGAAGCCATTTATCCGCATCTTGCCCCCGCACAGGTACAGGTAGGCTTAGAAGCTCTCCGAATTGACCATCCGAGTATATGTGGGTAGAGATAATGCCAGGCTCTTGGCTAGCGCCTACGACAACGGCTCCGGCACCATCACCAAATAGGATAATGGTTGAACGGTCTGTCGGATCACACGTTTTAGACAAAGCATCTGAACCAATCACAAGTACGTTTTTGCACATACCAGATTTGATATGTTGGTCTGCAACAGATAATGCGTACACAAAACCAGAACAAGCAGCGGCTAAGTCAAAAGCTGGACAACCTTTAATGCCAAGCTTTGCCTGCACCTGACACGCAGATGAAGGGAAAGTATGGCTACTGCTCGTTGTGGCTACGATAATCAGGTCGATATCGTTTTTATCAATACCCGCCATATCGATAGCGTTTTCAGCTGCGTAGAATGCCATGTCTGCTACAGTTTCGTTTTCTGCAGCAATTCGACGCTCTTTAATACCCGTGCGAGCAACGATCCACTCATCACTTGTATCTACCATTTTCTCTAGATCTGCGTTTGTACGCACCTGAGATGGCAGGTAGCTGCCAGTACCTAAAATTTTGCTATACATGAAGACTAATAATGCCTCTCGAGTAAAACCGCTTCCAAACGATCGCTAATACGGCTTGGTACTTGTCGTTTGACCTCGTGTACTGCCTCGCCAAGTGCATTGACAATCGCAGATACATCCGCACTTCCATGGCTTTTTATGACAATGCCGCGCAATCCTAGCAAACTTGCGCCGTTATACTGGTCGGGGTTCAGTGTTTTTAGTTCATTAAACAGCCTAGAAAACAACTTTCTAGCTATCCAACCCTTTATCGTTGATGCCATTATGCTGGTTTTAATTTTTTCGATAAAAAGTTGAGCTGTTCCCTCACTGGCTTTTAAGCATACGTTGCCGACAAATCCATCACAAACAATGACGTCCGCAACATCATGCAAAATTTGATTACCTTCAATATAACCGACAAAGTTAATCGCATCGGTCTGAGAAAGCATTTCTGCGCAACGTTTGACTAAATCGTTACCTTTAATCTCTTCTGCGCCAATATTGAGTACAGCAACGCGAGGAGGACGACCCAAGTGTTCTTCAGCTAATGCACTGCCCATTACAGCAAATTGGAACAAGCTATCAGCATCGCACGATACATTCGCCCCCAGATCTAGCATCCAAGTGCGCTTTCCGGTAATCGTCGGTAAAGCGGAAACTAAAGCAGGACGTTCAATGCCAGGAAGTAACTTAAGAATGAAACGCGATAGTGCCATTAATGCACCGGTGTTGCCACCACTAACACAAGCATCCGCTTTCTGCTCAGAAACCAAATCGATAGCCATACGCATAGAACTATTTTGGCTATTACGTAACGCCAATGAAGGTTTTTCTGAGTTCGAGATAACTTTCTCGCTGTGAAGAATAGTCAAGCGGGAACTGGTCGAGGTACCGAGTTGAGATAATTGAGACGTGATCAGAGATTGATCACCAATAAGAATCACTTTTAGCTCTGGGAAATGAGACAGTGCCTGCACGGCGGCAGGCACTGTTACGCGTGGACCGAAATCCCCGCCCATTGCATCAAGTGCAACGGTAATACTTTGCAAAGGTTCAACCTTACTTGTTGATAACCTTTTGACCACGGTAGTAACCTTCAGCAGTTACGTTGTGGCGTAGGTGAGTTTCACCAGAAGTCGCGTCTACAGATAGAGCAGCTGTAGTTAGCGCATCGTGTGAACGACGCATACCGCGCTTAGAACGAGTTTTACGGTTTTTCTGTACGGCCATTGACCCTACTCCTATACTATTGGGTTAAAAACCTGAAGAAGAATCGGCTACCACACCTATTACTTTTTCAGACTTTTCAAAACGTCGAATGGATTCGGTTTTTCTTCCTCAATTTCTTCAGGAATCTCACCAAAAACCATGTTATTTGAATCAACGCTACAATCTGCTTCATCGTGCATCGCAATTTGAGGTAATGCTAAGATGAACTCGTCTTCAACAAGTTGTATGAGGTCTAATTCACCATATTCATTTAGATCTACCAAATCATAAATTTCTGGTGCTTCCTGTTCTGTTTTCTCACCGTAGTAAGGAGTAGAAAGGAATTCAACTTCGCACTCATGTGCGAATACCTCATTACAACGCTGACACTCTAAATCGACTTCGATGTTAGCTTTACCAGAGATAACAACGAGTCGCTGTTCATCCATCCCAAATGACAATGAGACTTCTGCGTCGCGTTTTACGCCTTCAGTTGTTTCCACTAAGCGCTTGAAAAGACTAGCTTGGATGATGCCATCGTAATCCAATCGTTTCTGTGCAGCTTTAGCTGGGTCAACCGTTCGCGGTATTTTTACCTTTTGCATAGGGCGCGAATATTATCTTCCAAATCAAAATTAGTCAAAGAAAAAGGCAAAAAAGTTGTACTTTTTTACGCTTAACATACAGAGCATTAGCCAGAATCATTTTTGATCGATTATCCTATTGGAAATGCTCCCACGAATTGTAATTCAAAATGAAAAATTACCAACTGGTTTTAGCCTCAACTTCCCCTTTTCGTAAACAACTGCTTGAAAAGCTCTCATTACCATTCGTTTGTTTACCACCTGATTGCGATGAAACACCTTTTGACCAAGAAACGCCAACTGAACTTGTGCAGAGACTGGCCCAAGAGAAAGCAATATCTTGCCAGACGGATAAAGCAAGTTTAGTTATCGGCAGTGACCAAGTTTGTGTCATTAATGGTGAAATCGTTGGCAAGCCTTTAAATAGAGATAACGCGATAAATCAACTTTTGGCTCAAAGTGGAAAAGTCATCACTTTCTATACTGGTCTTGCGGTACATAACACCGTCACAAACCATACAGAAGTCGGCTTTGATTCTTTCGAGGTGCACTTTAGAGATTTAACGCTTGAACAAATCGAACGCTACGTCGACAGGGAAGAACCTTTTTACTGCGCAGGCAGCTTTAAAAGCGAAGGCATGGGAATTTGTTTGTTTACGAAATTAGTCGGTAAAGACCCGAACACACTTGTCGGACTACCATTGATTGATTTGATTGATATGTTGCATGTTCAAGGACTCGATGTCCTTTAACCCAAATACGATAAAAGGGAGCCACAGGCTCCCTTTTGCATCCGCGAGGAAAACATGGTTACGCGTTTCTTAAACCCGCCAACACTTTTTCTAGTTTCGGTTCCATCGGTGCGTTGATTTCCATCCACTCATCATTTGATGGGTGTTGGAACTTGATGTTTGCCGCGTGTAGGAACAAACGATCTAAACCAACTTGACCTGTGTAAGCATCAAAGCGACGATCACCGTAGCGATCATCCCAAGCGATTGGGTGACCAGTGTATTGCGTATGAACTCGTATTTGGTGAGTTCGACCAGTAATCGGACTCGCCTGAATCAATGTAGCTTGTTCGAACTTTTCCAAAATCTTAAAACGCGTTTCTGACGGCTTACCATTAGGGTTAACACGAACAATACTGTTCACTTCGTTTTTGAGCAGTGGCGCGTTCACAACCTTACAACTGCTTTTCCATTGCCCCATGACAAGAGCTAAGTAAAACTTCTTTACTGTCTTTTCACGAAACTGGGCTTGCAAGTGACGAAGTGCAGAACGCTTCTTAGCAACCAGCAAAATCCCTGAAGTATCACGGTCAATACGATGCACAAGTTCAAGAAAGCGAGCTTGAGGACGCAGAGCCCTAAGCGCTTCAATCGCACCAAACTTTAAACCACTGCCACCATGCACAGCGGTGCCAGATGGTTTGTTTAGAATCAACATATGGTCATCTTCGAAGATAATCATATTTTCCAACTCAGCGACTTTGTTAAGTTTCGTACTTGGTGCGACATCGTCATCTTTTTTCTCGACGGTCACCGGTGGAATACGAACAAGATCGCCTGCTTTTAACTTGTACTCTGCTTTTATACGCTTTTTATTTACGCGCACTTCGCCCTTACGCACAATTCGGTAAATCATGCTTTTAGGAATGTCTTTTAATTGGTTGCGCAAAAAATTATCAATGCGCTGACCCGCCATATCTTCGTCAATGTCGACGAACTGGACTTTTGTTCTTATTTCGTTCATAAGCCGTATTGTAAACTCAATTTCGTGCGACTTCACATTATTCTTGTCGTAAAAGAAACACTCGGTGGCACATACTGGTCTAAATTTCGCCAAGCTTTTGTTTAAATTATTAAAACTCTCAATCAAGTTCTCAATTTGTTTTCTGTCTTGAACAGTTTGCACATCTCAATTGCTTATGAAACAGCCAGTTATAAAATAGAAATTTTGAGTTTAGCGGCAAATTTTCTATCGTTTGCGTGAAAGCAGATTGCTGATAGCCACGCGCACTGCTATAGTTCACAGCTGCTAAGGAAGGTTTGGTTACATTTTATTCATTACCAATCATTTATCCTCAAGCAATGTGAGTAGATCGTTGAAGGTCGAGTGCAGCATTGGCGTGAGACACATCGAATTCAACACTCTTGCCACCCTACTCCTCGCATATTCACGTTGAGTACCTACCGCCCAAATAGCGGGTCACAAGTCTACGTTTCCAACAGAAACCACAAGAGGCTTGTGATGACTGAAGTGCCCGAGAGCATCCCCTTCCAGCCGGGAGGCTGCAAAATACAAGCCATGGGATCAGGCACCGTGAAAGAGCGAAAAAACAGTGGCAAGTCGACAAGAAAGATATAAAAGAAAAGACAACGAGAATTTTCAATGAAAAGAATGTTAATTAACGCAACTCAAAAAGAAGAGTTGCGTGTCGCTCTGGTTGATGGCCAGCGACTTTTCGATCTTGATATCGAGAGTCCAGGTCATGAATCTAAAAAAGCGAATATCTACAAAGGACGTATCACACGTATCGAACCAAGCTTAGAAGCCGCATTTGTTGATTACGGCGCCGAGCGTCACGGTTTCCTCCCTCTCAAAGAAATTGCCCGCGAATATTTCCCTGAAGGTTACACCTACCAAGGTCGTCCAAGCATCAAAGAAGTGCTAACGGAAGGCCAAGAAGTTATCGTTCAAGTGGAAAAAGAAGAACGTGGAAGCAAGGGCGCAGCTCTTACTACTTTCATTTCTCTTGCTGGTAGTTACCTTGTTCTGATGCCTAACAACCCTCGTGCTGGCGGTATTTCTCGTCGAATCGAAGGTGACGAGCGTACTCAACTAAAAGCCGCATTAAGTACTTTGGAACTGCCTCAGGGCATGGGCCTAATCGTACGTACTGCTGGCGTTGGCAAGAGTGCTGAAGAGCTTGAGTGGGATTTGAATGTACTACTTAACCACTGGGGTGCAATCAAAGGTGCAGCGGACTCTAACCCTGCTCCATTCTTAATCCACCAAGAAAGTAACGTTATCGTTCGTGCAATCCGTGACTATTTGCGTCGTGATATTGGCGAAATCTTAATTGATAGCAACACCATCTACGAACGTGCAAAAGAGCACATTCAATTGGTGCGCCCTGATTTCCTTAACCGCGTTAAGAAATATGAAGGCGAAGTTCCACTATTCAGCCACTACCAAATCGAAAGCCAAATTGAATCGGCTTTCCAACGTGAAGTGCGTCTGCCATCTGGTGGTTCTATTGTTATTGACCCGACTGAAGCACTAACGTCTATCGATATCAACTCTGCTCGTGCAACCAAGGGCGGCGATATTGAAGAAACAGCTCTAAACACGAACCTAGAAGCAGCCGACGAAATTGCTCGCCAATTGCGTCTACGTGACTTAGGTGGCTTAGTGGTTATCGACTTTATCGATATGACCCCAGTTCGTCACCAACGAGAAGTAGAAAACCGTCTACGTGAAGCCGTTCGCCTTGACCGCGCTCGTGTACAAATCGGTCGTATTTCTCGCTTTGGTTTGTTGGAGATGTCACGCCAGCGCTTGAGCCCTTCTCTTGCAGAAGCAAGCCATCACATCTGTCCTCGCTGTAGCGGAACTGGTGTCGTTCGCGACAACGAATCTCTAGCACTTTCTGTACTTCGTTTAATTGAAGAGGAAGCGCTAAAAGACAACACAGCACAAGTACTTGCAGTCGTACCTGTGCCAATCGCCTCTTACTTATTGAACGAAAAACGTCGTTCAGTAAACCATATCGAACGCATTCAAGAAGTGAAAATTACGGTTGTTCCTAACTCTGATATGGAAACACCGCACTTTGAAGTTATCCGTGTTCGTGAAGGCGAAGAGTTCGATCTGATTTCTTACTTACTTCCTAAGAAACTGGAAGCAATGAAAGAAGCAGAAGGTAAAGAGCCAGCGGAAGTTGACGTAAAACCAAAACGAATTGAAGAGCCAGTTCTTAAAGGCTTTGCTGCTCCGTCTCAAACCGCACCTGCACCAGCAGCTAAACCAGCTCCTGAGGCGAAGAAGAAAGAACAAAACGTTGAACAAGAAGAGAAACCTGGATTGTTCAGCCGTCTGTTTAAAGCACTTGGTAGCTTCCTATTCGGTGGTTCTGAAGAAACAAAAGAAGAACAGAAACCTCAGGAAGAGAAAAAACCAAATCGCGATAATCGACGTAACAAACGTGATCGCAACGATCGTCGTCGCAATAACAACCAGAGCGATAATCGTGATAACCGCGACAATCGCGATAACCGACGTCGTCGTAAGCCTCGTGATGAGCAAGCGAATGAGCAAAACGAAGCTCAACAACAAACCAATAAACAGCAAAACCGCAACCAAAAGCGTAAGCCTAAAGCTCAACAAGCAGACAAAGCCCAAGAGCAAAAAGCAAATGCAAAAGTAGCGGAAAAAGGCCTGCAGCTAGCGGCGGAAGCTCGAACTGAAACAAAACCAGAAGAGAGCAAACCAAAGCAACAAAACGCGAAAGCAGAAAAAGTGAAGGAGCGTCGCCAACGTCGCAAACTGAACAAGTCTGTACGCGTTAAAGACCAAGAAGCGGTTGAGAAGAAAGCAGAAGAAACGGCGGTTAAGACTCAAGAAACGGTTGAAACCAAAGTTGAGAAGCCAACAGAAGCAGCGGTAGAAGCACAACAAGACAACAAGCAAGCAGAGTCTAAGCAACGTCGTAACCGTCGTTCGCCACGTCACCTGCGTGCAAGCGGCCAACGCCGTCGCCGTGGCCGCGATCGCCGTCCTAACCCGTTCCGCCTGCGTAAAGGTGGTGTAGCTTCTCCTGAGATGGCTATGGGTAAAGTAATGCCACGCTACATTCCGAAACCAGCACCTAAGAAAGAAGAGCAAGTTAAGGAAGAAACAGTAGCAGCAGTACCTACAATGCAAGGTGGTTTTGCTTGTCCAGAGATGGCTATGGGTAAAGTGATTATTCGCCGCGAGCAACCTGTTGTAACAGAAGCGCCAGTTGTTGAATCAAAGATTCAAGAAACAGTTGAAGCGAAAGTGGAAGCTCCAGTAGTAGAAGCACCTGTTGTGGAAGCAGTAATCGCAGAAAAAACTGAATCGGCAGTAGTAGAAACAGCTTCGATAGAGCCTATCGTTGAAACTCCTGCGACTGAACCAGTTGATGCCATTGTAGAAACGGCACCTGCTGAAGAGCCTGTGGTTGAAGCAGCAAAAGAGATTGCAGCCGAAGCGCCAGTAGCTAAATCAGAGCCTAAAGTCGAAGCCATTAAAGTTGCGGCTAAGCTAAACGCTAGCGCACCGATGACGAAAGCACCTGGCCCTCAAGAGCTACGCGAAATCACGGTTGCAGCAGCACCGTTCAAAACCGAACGTTACCAAGCTAAAGGTGCGGGTAGCCAAGTGGCTAAAAACCGCGCATCAGCAGAGATGACAAAGCCTAACTTTAACTAGGCTAAATCATTACGTTCAACTGCTTAACGGCATAAATAAATTAAAGGCTACCATCTGGTAGCCTTTTTTATCTTCATATTTGCCCAATAAATTGTTCATATAAATACCAATTCGTGATCACATTTGTACGCCATTATTCGTATCATTCTTGAACTTAATCACACTTTTCGGTAGCATGCGCCGACTCAAGTTTTCGACACCATTCTGATGCTGCTCTTTTAATACTACGGTTTACACTGCAATGTTTGATTAGAAATCAACCACTCAGTGGCTTGTGCAAATACGAATATGTGTCGGGTTTAACTCATTGCAAAGAGAACTTAAAAACAAACATGTTCGAATTTCCCCAATTTTCTAAGCACTCCGTAAAAAATGATGTGCTATCAGGCTTAACCGTTGCGCTAGCATTGGTTCCTGAAGCTGTCGCATTTGCGTTCGTCGCAGGCGTAGATCCGATGGTCGGTCTTTACGCTGCATTCATCGTTGGTCTTATTACTTCCATTTTCGGTGGTCGTCCCGGCATGATCTCTGGTGCAACAGGTGCCATGGCAGTCGTAATGGTTTCGCTTGTCGCGACTCACGGTGTCCAGTACCTATTCGCAGCCATCATGCTCGCTGGTATTCTTCAAATTGCCGCTGGTATGTTTAAATTGGGTAAGTTCATCCGTATCGTACCTCACCCTGTGATGATTGGTTTTGTGAACGGTCTGGCTATTGTTATCTTCCTAGCTCAGTTGGGTCAGTTTAAAGCGCCAGATATCAACGGCATGCTTACTTGGCTACCACAAGACCAAATGCTACTAATGCTTGGTTTGGTTGCGCTAACTATGGCAATCATTCACTTTCTACCAAAAATCACAACGGCTGTACCCTCTTCACTTGTTGCAATCGTAACGGTGACGGCTTTAGTGGTTGGTTTGGATCTGGAAACTCGCACTGTTGTTGACTTCCTGCGTACAATGTCTGGTGATGAAGCGGCAACACTCGCAGGTTCACTGCCGACCTTCTCTATTCCGGCGGTGCCATTTACGCTAGAAACTCTACAAATCATTCTTCCATACGCGATCATTCTCGCGGCCATTGGTCTAATTGAATCTCTGCTAACGCTGACAGTTTTAGATGAGATGACGAACACTCGTGGTCAATCTAACCGCGAATGTATCGGTCAAGGTATGGCAAACATGACGTGTTCTGTGTTTGGCGCAATGGGTGGTTGTGCGATGATTGGTCAGTCGATGATCAACGTAAACTCAGGTGGTCGCGGCCGTCTATCTGGTATCGTTGCGGCTATCGCTCTATTGATGTTTATCTTATTCGCTTCTTCGCTAATTGAAATGATCCCACTCGCTGCTCTGGTTGGTGTGATGTTCATGGTTGTCATTGGTACATTCGAATGGGCAACATTTAAGCTAGCACGCCGCGTACCGAAGCAAGACTTCTTCGTTATTGTTCTTGTGACCGTTGTTACTGTTCTTACTGACCTTGCTGTTGCCGTAGCGGTTGGTGTTATCGTTTCTGCATTAATGTTTGCATGGCAACACGCTAAGCACATCTATGCCGACACGTGCTTAAACGAGGAAGGTTCAAAAGAGTACAAGATTCACGGCCCTATTTTCTTTGGCTCTGCGGCTAACTTCCTGGAGTTGTTTAACGCGCCTGAAGATCCAAAAGATGTGATTGTCGATTTTGCAGACTCTCGCGTGACTGATCACTCTGCAATTGAAGCCATTGAAACACTGGCTGAGCGTTACAATGCTCAAGGTAAAACGCTACACCTTCGTCACCTAAGCCCAGATTGTCGTAAACTTTTGGACAAAGCTGGCAGCTTGGTTGAAATTAACGTGAAGGAAGACCCAAGCTACAAAGTCGCAACCGACATACTAGCGGGTTAACACGAATAAAAAGGGATGAGCTGAGCTCATCCCTTTTTCTATTGTCTTCAAGCACGGTGATTATAGCTTCTTCAAAATTGCGTCTGATGCCTCTTCGATTAAATCAAGCACCAGTTCAAAGCCATCTTCCCCACCATAATATGGGTCCGGGACTTCGTCGTAAACTGACTCAGAATGACTTAAAAATAACGATACTTTGTGTCGATACTTCAACGGACAAATATCCAATAAATCGGCCAAATTTGCTTTATCTGCGGCTAATATAAGGTCAAACTTTTCAAAGTCATCAATGGTGACTTGGCGCGCTTGCATTCCTTTAAAAGAATAACCTCGCTGCTTTCCTGCTGCCATCGCTCTTGAATCCGGTCGGTTTCCTGCGTGGTAGCCTATTGTACCTGCCGACTCAACCTCTACTTCAACGCCTAGCTTTTGAGCTTTCGCTCTTAACACTGCCTCTCCAGTTGGTGACCGACAAATGTTTCCCATACAAACAACAAGTATTTTCTTCATTTTATTCCCTGAATTATCGGTGGTTTTTCTTCACGATATGTTGGTCTATCATAGCGAGATAAATCAATGAACCCAAATTAGCTTGGGCACAGCACGAAAAGGAATTGAGGAAGTATTATGTCTATCGAAGAAAATAAAGAAGCACGCCATAAAGCTCGCCAACAAAAAGTCAAAGAACAGGTAGACGCAAAAATCGCTGCTGCTCAGGAGGAAAAAGGTCTGCTACTGATCATTACCGGAAATGGTAAAGGTAAATCGACATCAGGATTCGGTACGATCGCACGCGCAGTGGGTCATGGTTTGAGTTGTGCTGTCGCGCAGTTTATTAAAGGTACTTGGGACAACGGTGAGCGCAACCTACTTGAGAAACTCGGCGTTGAATTCCAAGTAATGGCGACCGGCTTTACATGGGAAACTCAAAACAAAGCCGCTGATACCGAAGCAGCGCAAGGCGTATGGCAAGAATGTAAACGCATGCTGCAAGACGACTCTATCGATGTCATCTTGTTTGACGAGCTAACTTATATGGTGAGCTACGGCTACATCGACTTAGACGAAGTGGTCGAAGCGCTGAGCAACCGACCTAAAATGCAGTCGGTTATTATTACTGGGCGTGGCGCACATCGAACCCTGATTGAAATGGCCGATACCGTTTCTGAAGTGAAAAATGTAAAGCACGCATTTGAATCTGGAGTAAAAGCCCTCAAAGGCGTCGATTGGTAACACTCGCAGAGTAATTTAAAAAGGGTTGGCAAAATGCCAACCCTCTTGGTTTTCACGCACGGTTAGTTGAAAAGATTCTTCAATAAACCATCGACCGCATCTTTGGTTTTCTCGTCTTTGATTTTGTCCGTTAGCTTCTCCACGCCACGATCGATTTCTTTTTGAGCTTTCTGCTTCAGAACATCATCGAATACGAGCTTGAATTTAGGATCTGCCCACTTACCAGACACATTGATTGGAATCGTGATGTCTTTCAGCTCATCTATATCTTTACCGCCCTGGCCTTCTAGGCTGCCTACAACTGACGTGCTGATAGTAAAGTCGACTGTTTCATTGATGTAGTTTGCGGTACCTTTACCACGAACACGTAACAATGGAGACTGAGCTTGCATATTATCCGTTGATACAACACCTTTGTTGAGTTTCAATGTCGCCGTCATCGCACTGAAGTCTGTTTTCTTAGCTACATTGGTGCCTTCAACTTTTTGCCCTTTAAATTTCGCATAGTTTTCACGAATCAACTGAGCAACGTTGATGCCATTCACCGCACCGTCAGCAAAATTGATAACAACCGTACCAGATAGATTCTTCTTGATACCGGTAGGCGTGAGACTCTTACCTGTAACATTCACATCAATGTTACCTGTCCCTTCAAGTTTGTCGTTTTCAGCAACGTCTATAAGTAGCGGTTGAACTTTCACGCCTTTGATTGACTTTTTAACACTGTAAGTCGCTGGTGATTGGCGTGCATCTAACTTCGCTGTCGCTGAGATTGAGCCTTGGTACAACTTCGAACTAAAAGATGTAAGCTCAAACACGCCACGATTTACAGTGAAGCTCGTTTTTACCGCTTCCATCTTCGCATTTGCCGCTTTGAATTTGTCGATGGTAATGTCACCCTTTACATCTAACGCTTTCAACGCAGACAAATCAGGCTCAACCTCAGGTCCGGCAGGAGCACTCTCGCCACCAGAAGCAGGCTTATTACCTTCGGCAGCTTGCTTATCTAACCCTAAGAACTCATCAAGATCGATATTGGGGCTATGGAGAGCAAAGCGTACTTTAGGAATATCACCGAGTGTCACATCTGCCTTACCATCTAGGGCGATAGCATTCGCTGTTAACTTCTCTAGAACAAAACTCAGATGGTTTTTCGTTAGGTCGAAAGACAGATCAGACACCATGTCGACTTTCATCGGGGACTGAGGTAAAGCATCACCCTCAAAAGTCGATTTAAGAGTTAACTTATCCAACTGTACTTTGCTGATAGCCTTGTCCACGCTAAGTTGACCAGCACCCTGCATATCTAACTTCATACCACCAGCGTCACCCTTAATGGCATAAGTCAGGTTATTTACTTTATCGAATTCAAACGTGTCTAAACCGATCGTTGCCGATTCAATTTTATTGGCAGGGTCAGAGTATGTCGCATCAAAGTTGATGTTCTTTAGCGCGTAGTTTGCCAAACCTTTTTCTAGCTTAAAGTCTGCCTGACCTTTCGCGGTGAACTTTTGGTCGTTCATTTCGCCCTTCACGCCAAAATCAGCCGTTGTCCAGTTGTCAAAAGCGAATTCGGAAAGGTTTAATGAAATATCATAAAGTTTGGTGTAACTACCGGCTTGCTTATCCTGCATTTCTAATGAACCGTTAGAAACCGTAACGCCAGCAAGATTAATACTCCAATCAGAACCAGAAGTTTTCGTTTCACCATTTTGCGTAGGCGCAGCATTGCTCTCTTGTTCTGCTTGTTGTGTTTGGGCTTTCGTCAATGCATCAATATTCTTGCTGCCATCTTTCTTGGTTTCAATGTAGAACTCAGCACCATCAAGCGTGACGTTTCCAATTTCAAGCTGTTGACTAAAAAGTGGCATAACAGAGATGTCTACACCAACGGTATCAACTTTGAATAAATTGGGTTTACTAAAGCCTTGTGGGTTTCGCAATTCTGTATGTCCCAACTCAAAGCCAATCGATGGGAAAAATTGCCAACTGATATCCCCTTCAATCACCAACTCTAATCCCGTTTGCTTTTGCGCTTGCTCAACAATAAGGGGTTTAAACTGATTCGGATTGACGAAGATGGTTAACGCTAAAATTGCGACCAAAATGACCACAATCGGTATTGCTAGAATTAAGAGCAGTTTCTTCATTTGTTTTTCCTTGCTCGAGTGTTTTTACAATTATAAGCGCAGACTCCATTTACCGCTGACAGTTCCACAAAAGCGTGAAAAGTGTCTGGTTTTAACCTGCAACTGACTAATTTAAAAACAAAAAAAGAAGTGGCACTTAAGGTGCCACTTCTTCTCTTAAAAATAAAGCGATATAGCCGTCTATAGGCTTAAGCTTTCAAAAGTCTTGCAATGTGAGCTTTTAATACATCAATTGCGATACGGTTTTTACCACCGCGAGGAACAATAATGTCCGCATATTGCTTAGAAGGTTCGATAAACTGCATGAACATCGGACGTACTGTTTGTTGGTATTGCTTAAGAACAGACTCCATAGTTCGGCCTCGTTCTTCCACATCACGCTTAACACGGCGAAGCAAGCAAATATCTAACGGTGTGTCCATAAATACTGTCGCATGCATCAAATCACGAAGACGAGGGTCTGTAAGAAGAAGGATACCTTCTAGAATGATCACCTTTTTAGGTGTCATTGTGGTGGTGTTAATTGTTCTTGTGTGCTCAGTGTAGCTGTACTCAGGCACTTCTACTGCTTCACCACGTACCAATTTTTCTAGGTGCTCACACAGTAGGTCGTGGTCCAACGCACTCGGGTGATCGTAGTTCGTCTTTACTCGCTCTTCCATGCTTAGGTGGCTTTGGTCGTTGTAGTAGCAATCTTCCGTGATGACACCGATTTGATGATCGCCTACTTTCGCGCGAAGCTCATTATAAATAGTGCTCGCGATCAGACTTTTTCCAGAAGCAGAAGCGCCAGCAATACCTACGATGACGCATTGATTATTATCAGACATTAGTTTGCACCCGATGATGATTTCTAGTCACATAAAAAGATAAACTGCCTGATTATAGGGAGTTCACCCCATAGTTACTAGTTGGAATTAGGGTTTAGTCATAAGTTTCTGCCTGCTCAGAGGATTAACCTCCGAGCAAACGTTAAAATGTGCAATTATCAACCAACAGGCATAGTAAACTTAGTTCACCATTGTAAAGCTAATCGCATTAGGTTTTGCTTTGCCTTGCCAAAACATCGTGCTACATACGCGATCGGCAAGTTGCTTATAATACCCTGCATGCTCACTTTCTGGGCGTCTTGCTACCGTTGGCACGCCAGCGTCAATATCTTCTCGCATAGAGATATGAAGCGGAATTTGTCCTAACAATGCTAAGCCAAATTCTTGCGACATTTTTTCAGCTCCGCCCATACCAAAAATATGCTCTTTCGCGCCACATTGACTACAAATGTGATAACTCATGTTTTCCACAACACCAATGACTGGGACATGGACTTTGTTAAACATTGCCGCACCCTTCCTTGCATCGGCAAGAGCTAAATCTTGCGGTGTTGTGACTAGCACGCTACCTGTTACCGGAATTTGTTGTGACAGAGTCAATTGAATATCCCCTGTACCTGGCGGCATATCAATCACCAAATAATCCAAATCTGGCCAATCTGTTTCAGTTAATAACTGCGACAACGCTTTTGAAGCCATTGGACCGCGCCATATCGCCGCTTCTGATTTATCCACCAAATAACCGATAGAATGAGTATAGATGCCGTGAGCAAAAATGGGTTCCATCCACTTGCCATCACGAACTTCTGGTTTAGCATCTTCTTGCCCCAACATCATAGGTACAGACGGACCATAGATATCTGCATCCAACAATCCCACTTTCGCCCCAGATTGAGCAATTGCCAACGCTAAGTTAACTGCGGTAGTAGATTTACCAACGCCACCTTTCGCAGAACTGACGGCAATGATGTTCTTAACACCCTTAACCGAGTTAGCCACTTGAGTTTCTAAAGCTTTAACTCCAAGGCGAATATTAAATGGGAACTCAGCCACTTTACCCGAGGCTTGCTGCTGTTTGATCCAGTCATGCAGTACGGTTTGAAGCTCATTACTTGCGAATGGCAACGTTATATCAATAGAACCCTGTGTCGTAATCGAAATTGCGCCATGAATATCTGCCCAGTTTTCCACCAAATGTAGATGTTGGAATTGGTTAAACCAGTGACAAAAATCTTGTTTTGAAGTGAACTGATGCATAAGCCCTCCTTTTAGATGTCATGCTACCACCGTCCAGGCTCAACCAGAACCCCAAAAAAACTAAGGCATTCCGCAGTTTGACACCTTGGAGTTAGTCAGTTCATGGGGTAGTATTATCCATCAAAATTTATTTATACCTATCAAGAAAAGCGAATATTAAGTATGGCAAACGATCCAAAAAACTTTCCGTCAAGGAAAATGCTGGTAACTTGTGCCCTTCCGTACGCTAACGGTTCGATCCACCTTGGTCATATGCTTGAGCATATCCAAGCGGACATTTGGGTTCGTTACCAACGCCTACGCGGCAACACTGTAAACTTCATCTGTGCTGACGATGCTCACGGCACGCCAATCATGCTTAAAGCGCAACAGATGGGTATTACTCCTGAAGAAATGATTGCCGCAGTTAGCGAAGAGCACCAAAAAGACTTCGCTGGATTTGATATCAGCTTTGATAACTACCACAGCACACACTCAGATGAGAACCGTGAGCTAGCGTCACACATTTACCTTGAGTTGAAGAAAAATGGCTTTATCTCTAGCCGCACTATCTCTCAGCTGTTCGATCCAGAAAAAGAGATGTTCTTACCGGACCGTTTCGTAAAAGGTACCTGTCCAAAATGTAAGTCTGAAGACCAGTACGGTGACAACTGTGACAACTGTGGTGAGACTTACAGCCCAACAGAACTGATCAATCCTAAATCTGCGGTTTCTGGTGCGACGCCAGTAATGAAAGATTCAGAGCACTTCTTCTTCGACCTGCCTCAGTTTGAAAGCATGCTAAAAGAGTGGACTCGCTCTGGCTCGCTGCAAGCTGAAACAGCGAACAAAATGCAAGAATGGTTCGAATCTGGTTTGCAGCAATGGGATATCTCACGTGACGCACCATACTTTGGCTTCGAGATCCCTGGTGAGAAGAACAAATTCTTCTACGTGTGGCTAGACGCGCCTATCGGCTACATGGGCTCTTTCAAAAATCTATGTGACAAGCGCGACGACCTAGATTTCGACGAGTATTGGAAAAAAGACAGCTCAGCAGAGCTGTACCACTTCATCGGTAAAGACATCGTTTACTTCCACAGCCTATTTTGGCCAGCAATGCTAGAGGGTTCTGGCTTCCGCAAGCCTAACAACGTATTCGTACACGGTTACGTAACCGTAAACGGCGCGAAAATGTCGAAGTCTAAAGGTACGTTCGTAAAAGCAAGCACTTACCTAGAGCACCTAGACCCTGAGTGTCTACGTTACTACTACGCTGCGAAGCTAAACAGCCGTATCGACGATCTAGATCTTAACCTTGAAGACTTCACTCAGCGCGTAAACGCTGACGTTGTTAACAAGATCGTTAACCTGGCATCTCGTAACGCAGGTTTCATCGCGAAACGTTTTGAAGGCAAACTGTCTGACAACTTTGCAGAGCCTGAACTTTACAACGAATTTGTTTCTGCTGCTGACCGTATCGCTGAGCTTTACGAAACGCGTGAGTTTGGCCGTGCAATCCGTGAAATCACGGCATTGGCAGACAAAGCTAACCAATACGTTGATGAAAAAGCACCGTGGGTTGTAGCAAAAGAAGAAGGCAAAGATCAGGAACTACAAGACATCTGTTCTGTCGGTATCAACCTATTCCGCGTACTGATGACTTACCTGAAACCAGTAATGCCATCGCTAGCTGCGCGTACTGAAGCGTTTCTAAACCAAGAGCTAACTTGGGAAAACATCGCTGCTCCACTAACAGGCCACGAGATCACTAAGTTCAAAGCACTGTTCAACCGTATCGATCCGAAGAATGTTGAAGCGATGATCGAAGCGTCTAAAGAAGATGCGGCGGCAGAAATGGCGGCGAAAGAGAAAGCTGAAGCGGAAAAGAACAAGGCTAGCCAAACCGAGCTAGACAAAGAACCAATCGCTGAAGAGATTGAGTTCGATGCTTTTGCTGCAGTAGATATGCGTATCGCTCGTATCATCTCTTGTGAAGAAGTACCAAAAGCCAACAAACTGCTTAAGTTCCAACTGGACATCGGTGGTGAAACTCGTCAAGTGTTCTCTGGCATCAAGTCAGCGTACAAACCTGAAGAGCTAGAAGGCAAACTAACGGTAATGGTAGCAAACCTAAAACCTCGTAAGATGAAGTTTGGTATGTCTGAAGGTATGATCCTAGCGGCAGGCCCTGGTGGTAGTGACCTGTGGATCCTTGAGCCACACGAAGGCGCTCAACCTGGTATGCGCGTAATGTAAGTTGTAGCTTTACAATCAAATTTAAAAAGTCCTCGCCAGTTCAGCGGGGACTTTTTTTGACTGAATTCACACTTTTGGGGAATTTGTGCACCAAACTTGTACAGCACCTCTCCCATCACAATCCTAAATTACTGTTTTAATAGAATTTAATTAGTGGCATCAAAACTGCAATCTTCCTTGTTAGGTCCAAACACTAACAAGGAGTTGGTTATGTTTGTTTTGATTTCCACACTATTGTCCATCGCTATTTTAGCTGGAATATATCACTTATCTTCTAAACGAGAGCAGCAACATGCGCGCAAATATCAGCTGTTAACATTGTTGCGAGATGTTGTTCACCTTCTGAGACACCACCGAGCTGCTACTCACTACTCGCTTCAATTCCAACAAAACGATCAACAAAAATTGGACGCTCTTCATGATGCTCTGACTAACAAGCTGCATCTTTTAGTCGAAACATCACGGTTTGAAAACAAACCCATGTATCGCGTATTACAGATTAAAGTAGGGAAACTACTTGAACAATGGAATGACCATAGTGTTGCAAGAAACCAGATGGAGCATGGTAAGTTAATTCGTCATTGCTTGTTTTTGATGGATGAAGTAACCATCGCATGGCTAGCGGTTGAGCAAAGAGATGACTTGCATAATGAGTATCACATGAACTGGCAAAACATTATGGATAGCTTGGAGACCCTGACTCAGTTACGAATCAGCATTCAAGATTTAGGAGAGCAAGGCGGAAATGAGCGTTTCAAAAATTATGCATCGGTCATGATGCGTAAGCTAAACCAACTAGCGGTTATCGCTCCACTTAGCATTACCTCTCCTGCTTCCACGCGCTCAATACAGACGCTAAATGAATACGTGACAGGGAGTCATGTCGACTTAACAGAAGCAGAGCTTTATGGCGTCACATCGGACTTGTCATTGACCATCTTCAATACTTACGACCATGTCCTTTCAGATGTCGTAGAGTCATTATATCTACCGTTACCCAGACTCTCACTAGCAGGATAAACGTTCCATACCTTATTATTGGTGCTTGGTTCGTCGCCGACTTATAAATAAAAACAAAAAAACCGCAGGCCTAAGGCACTGCGGTTTTCGTTTATTCAACTTGTCAGCGCTTAGCTGTCGTCTTCCGTGAAGTTCGTTGGTAATTGCTTTTTCATTTCGTTCCAGATCAACGCACTTTCCATACCATAATGACGAATCACTACTGGTAGTTGCTCACGCTGGCCACTTTCACAAGTTTCGAGCAATTGATGGTAAAACTTCAGAGCTAGCTCACGAGAAGCTGGATTTGAGAAGTAGTAGCTACCGACACGATCGTAGAGCTTCTTCAAACCATTAAAGATCAAACCGTAAATTTGATTTCCTGAATGGAATGCTAGGCGCTGGAAAAGCATATAATCGTAAAAGTTGAACGTTTTAGCAATCAAGATTTCTTGACGCTTCGCTTCATCTTTCTCGTTATCTTCTTTCACATTCTGCAGAACTTTTTCAGCATACGGCGAAGAAGCGATGAATTCGTCCCAGGAAGCCGCATTCATTAAAGCTTCACAAGATTCGATTACGTTCTTAATTGTACGCTCAGAGCCCTCTTTGTTCGCTTTAAATGCATAGCGCATAAAGATAGGACTGATGTTGGTACGTGCCGCAAGCAGATCTTCTACAATGTTTGTCGCATTATCAACGTCTAGCGTCATTAAAGTATCCAAAATATGCAGGCCAGAGGTCTCCATAAATTGGTTAACTTTCGTAGGTTTGCCGTGCTGGATAGTCAGCCATCCATCACGGGCTAGTCGTTGAAGAACCTCTCTTAAAGTCGTTCGAGTAACACCAATCAGTTCGGACAGCTCGCGCTCAGCAGGTAAAATTGAGCCTGGAGGAAAACGGCCGTTCCAAATGCTCTCGATAATATATTTTTCTGCGAATCCCGCAGGGCTTTTCGCCTTTATGACCATTCTACTTTTTATCCAATATTGATTTCTGAGGGTCGATACTACTCATCATACCACTACTTAGCGGTTTGAGAAAATTTACGATCAATAGTGGAAATGACTCCATAACATAGAGTTAATACTCTATATGTTGTGTCAATTTAAGAGGCTCTAACATGCGAGCGAAAGCAGTAAAATATGAATTTTCATTTAATTAAACAGCTCACAAATCTCGGAGAAATAAAGACAACCGTGTCACATTTTTATATTCAAAATATGAAAAATTACTTTGTATATCACAGTTAATATTCTTTCTTAATTTGCCTTTTCTCGTCACTGACCGTCATTTAAAATCCAAGAGGATTTTTTTAAGACTTTCATGGTATAGTAACGCCGTTTTGATCGCGTTATTACATTTAAAAAGTCATTTTAGTCGGTAGCATCACGTTTTGTTATTGACTAATAAATGCCTGAGTGTAGAGTTTGCGGTCGAAAGTGAGCGGTGCTTGAGTTCAGGGGAAGTAACTTGGCAAGACTACAATAAACAAAGGATTGTTGTTTTACTAAGTTATTGTTTTTAAAGACTAGTTAATAAGTCTAACAAACAGATACTTAAGCACTATTGTAGTGTCTATTCATAATTTTGTTATAAAGAGAATTATCATGCCGATATCGCTCGGAAACGCTTTTATCAAGAACTTCCTTGGTAAAGCGCCTGATTGGTACAAAGTTGCCATTATAGCCTTCTTAATAATTAACCCGATTGTATTCTTCCTAATAAACCCATTTGTAGCTGGATGGTTGTTGGTCGCTGAATTTATTTTCACGCTAGCAATGGCATTAAAATGCTACCCATTACAACCTGGCGGTTTACTTGCTATTGAAGCCATTGCTATCGGCATGACTAGCCCTGCGCAAGTTAAGCACGAATTAGTAGCAAATATCGAAGTACTGCTACTTCTGGTATTTATGGTTGCGGGCATCTACTTCATGAAGCAGCTATTGCTGTTCATTTTTACCAAAATTTTACTTGGCATTCGCTCTAAAACCCTACTATCACTCGCGTTCTGCTTTGCTGCGGCATTTTTGTCTGCATTTTTGGATGCCTTGACGGTTATCGCCGTTGTTATCAGCGTGGCGATCGGCTTTTACTCTATCTATCACAAAGTAGCGTCTGGTAACCCTATCGGTGACCATGACCATACACAAGATGACACGATCACTGAACTAACGCGTGATGACTTAGAAAACTATCGTGCCTTTTTGCGCTCTTTGTTGATGCATGCTGGTGTAGGTACTGCCTTAGGTGGCGTAACCACGATGGTTGGTGAACCTCAAAACTTAATTATTGCAGACCAAGCGGGTTGGTTATTTGGTGAATTCCTAATCCGTATGTCTCCAGTGACACTACCTGTATTTTTCTGTGGTCTCATCACTTGTGCTTTAGTTGAAAAGCTTAAAGTGTTTGGCTACGGCGCGAAGCTTCCTAATAACGTTCGTCAGATCCTCGTCGATTTTGACCGTGAAGAGCGTAAAACGCGAACAAATCAAGATGTCGCAAAACTCTGGGTTCAAGGTCTTATTGCGGTTTGGTTGATCGTTGCACTCGCTTTGCACTTAGCTGCTGTCGGCTTAATTGGCCTTTCTGTGATCATTTTAGCGACCGCATTTACTGGTGTCATTGAAGAGCACTCCATGGGGAAAGCGTTTGAAGAGGCCCTGCCCTTCACTGCACTGCTTGCAGTATTTTTCTCGATCGTTGCTGTAATCATTGACCAAGAGCTGTTTAAACCAGTCATCGATGCGGTGCTTGCCGTTGAAGATAAAGGTACTCAGCTAGCTCTGTTCTATGTGGCGAATGGCTTATTATCTATGGTGTCGGATAACGTGTTCGTTGGTACGGTTTACATCAATGAAGTAAAAACTGCACTCATTGAGGGCCTCATTACTCGTGATCAGTTCGACTTACTGGCGGTGGCAATCAATACTGGTACTAACCTGCCTTCTGTTGCAACGCCAAACGGTCAAGCGGCATTCCTATTCTTACTCACATCGGCTCTCGCTCCATTAATTCGTCTGTCTTACGGTCGAATGGTTATCATGGCGCTGCCTTACACCGTCGTTCTTGCGATTGTCGGTCTGATGGGAATCATGTTCTTCCTAGAGCCTGCAACAGCTTCTTTCTACGAAGCTGGTTGGATTTTACCTCATAGTGGTGATCTGACTCCCGTAGTATCCGGTGGTCACTAAAATTTGAGTTGATTAGGAAACTTATCCACGATAAAAAGCTCTGAGTATTCAGAGCTTTTTCTATTTCAGACAGGAACAAAAACGTGACTATTTTAAATTCACTTAACCAGTTTTCAAAGGGACGTTTATCGTGGCTACTGCTTCTGCTATTCGTCGTTTTCTTTGAAGCATGTGCCCTCTATTTTCAGCACGTCATGATGCTTGCACCATGTGTCATGTGTATTTATGAAAGAGTCGCGATGATGGGAGTGGGCGTCGCTGCAATGGTTGGTATATTGGCACCCAAGAACCCAATTTTCCGCTGGCTAGGTTTGATAGGCTGGGGATTAAGTGCTTACAAGGGTTTGTTACTTGCGATGCAGCACGTTGACTACCAGTTTAATCCATCACCATTCGCGACTTGCGATTTATTCGTCACATTCCCTAGCTGGGCTCCGCTCAATCAGTGGGTTCCTTGGATGTTTGAAGCATATGGTGATTGCTCTAAGGTTGTATGGCAGTTCCTTGATTTATCAATGCCACAATGGTTAGTCGTAATTTTTGCAGGCAATTTAATCGCTTTGGCATTAATTGTAATTGCACAATTCTTCCCTGCAAAACGCGTTAATCCAATTCGTTAATCCTACTGACGCGTAAAAATTAACAAAAAGCCGACCATCTGGTCGGCTTTTTGTTAAGTGGATAGCGCGGCGATTCGCTTTAGCCGCGTGATTGACCACAGCACTGCTTGAATTTTTTTCCGCTCTCACAAGGACAGGGATCATTGCGCCCGATACCTTTGAATGGGTTTAGGCTTTGAGCTTTATTTCCTACCATCAACTCATCCGCGCCCAGCGCGACTTCACCGACCATTAAATCAAGCTGGTCGACTAAATCTGTCAGGGCCGGTGGCGTTTCAATACCTGCGTCGCGCATCTGTTGCTGCGTTGCTGGCTCATCAATAGCCAGCATCAAAGTGGTCAGTAATGCTTGCAGCATACGCTGTAATCCATCATTGAGCTCAACGTCCTGCCACTGTTCTTCAATCATTGGCCAAACAGACATAAAGCCTTCGGCAAAATCAGCAAGTTGTTCAGGTTCTTTGCCTGTTAGCTCTAGCACGGAATATTCGTTTCGTTGAATTCGGTTATGCTGCTTGTGAATTTGCTCTTCCACAGCTGGTTGAATCGCTTTGAATCCCTCACCTAATAGCGGCTCTAACCACTTTTCAGGAGCGAGTGGTTTTGTCGTCAGATTCGCAGCTAACACTGCGCCTTCGATAAATAGGCAAGATTCATCGACGTGAACTTCACCTTTTTCAATCAATGTGTATTGCATGACATCTGGTTTCCCATAAATTTGGCGGCATTATACCTCAGAGCTCAAAAGCACGTAACCTAACGTTGTGTGTTTGACAGCACTGGGCGCTTCGACTCTTTTAATGACAAACTTAACTTACATCGCTACAATCGCCCTCCTTTTTACCACCAAACTGTATTAGGCAAGCTATGCGAGTTGTACTAGGCCCAATGGAAGGCGTTTTAGATCATTTGATGCGCCAAATCCTGACCGAGATAAACGACTATGACCTGTGTGTTACGGAGTTTGTTCGCGTAATCGACCAGCTATTACCCGATCATGTATTTCACCGTTTATGCCCGGAGCTGTTGCAAGGTTCTCAGACTGCATCTGGTGTGCCAGTACATGTGCAATTGTTGGGACAAGAACCAAACTGGATGGCTGAGAACGCAATTAAAGCGGCAAATCTTGGCGCCAGAGGTATTGATATAAACTTTGGTTGCCCAGCCAAAATGGTCAACAAAAGTAAAGGTGGAGCAGCGCTACTCCAACATCCAGAGCTCATTCACCGTGTTGTGAAAGCTTGTCGAGAAGCCGTTCCAGAAGCCATTCCCGTAACTGCAAAAATTCGTCTTGGCTGGGAGAACCCTGAAGATTGCTTTGAAATTGTCGATGCCATTCAGTCTGCTGGCGCAAATGAATTGACCGTACACGCACGTACTAAACAAGGTGGTTATAAAGCTTCTGAGATAAAATGGGATTACATCAACCAAATTCGCGAACGTTTTGATATCCCACTGATAGCGAATGGTGAAATTTGGAATTATGAAGACGGTCAACGTTGCATTGAAACGACTGGCGTTAACTCTTTGATGGTGTGCCGAGGCGCTTTCAATATCCCTAACTTAGGCAATATGGTAAAACATAACCACCAGCCAATGTCATGGCCCGAGGTGGTTGAGTTGCTCATCTATTACTCCAAGTTTGAGATGAAAGGCGATAAAGGCTTGTATTACCCAAACCGCGTAAAACAATGGTTCTCTTACTTACGTCAAGCTTATCCTGAAGCAAAAGACCTATTTAGAGAAATCAGAACGTTCAACAAAGCCGCACCAATTGTTGAGCATATTCAACGCTACCGCGATGACTTAAACTCTCAGGTTGCATAATTCCCGAACACAAAAAGGACGAATATCTCGTCCTTTTTTGTACCTAAATCCTAGTAACAGATCTTATTTTTGCCGGTACTTTTGGCTTGATATAACTTTTCATCCGCCGCTTTAAACAATTCATCAAAGTTTTCTACTCGGCTCTCTTTACTAAACACCACACCGCCAGAGATCGTAAAGCCTTCTTTCGTTACGCGTATCGAGCGCTCATCTATGGCTTTTTTTACTCTGTCTAAAATGAGTTTAATGCCTTCTGAATCTTCGTCATAAATAGCTAAAACGAACTCTTCGCCACCAAACCTTGAGGCAACATCGGTATGGCGAATATTTTCACGTATACATTTTGCAACAAGCTGAATTGCAGAATCACCGACATCATGACCATAGGTGTCGTTGATCTTCTTGAAGTTATCAATATCGAACACTGCCAAAGCAACCTGTTTTTTTGTCATCTTATTACGCCACACGGTTTGCATACCTCGACGATTCAATAAGCTGGTCATTGGGTCTCTTGCTGCCAGTTCTTTAAAGTAACGTCGCTCGCTATGCATATTCACATAGAACAAGACGACGGTACTCAGCACGTAAATAAATAGTGCGACAATAAGGCTGTATTTTTCAAAAACCGCTAGGTTCTTAGCTTCATCCCAAAGGTTGTACTCGTAGTACATGCTGTGATTCGCACTCAATCGCTCTAATTCGACTGGTTTGATTCGTGTACTGTTTGAAGGAATGGATTGTAAATTGGAAACCAAATGAAGCTGACCAACAAGACCTAGCGACGAAGCCATGAGCGTATTGATGTCAAAATCAATAGACAAAACACCTTGATGTTCTCCTTTCTCATAGACGGGTACCGTCATACTAATGACTTGACCTTCCATCGAGTCCAACACAGGCCCTGGTCCAGCCAAGGTAATGTTCACTTTATCTTGCGCGGTTTTTTGCCAAAAAGGTCGGGCTTTTAGCGTTGACAAAAGCTCTCTTGTGAAATTTTTTGCGTAGGTATCGGGTGAGGAGATAACGTAACCGCGCTTGTCAATGTAATGGATTCCAACAATGTGCGATTCAATATCGTGCAGAAATGACAATGACGGCGCAAAACCCGCCTTTTGTTCAGCTAACTGGTTAATCGTTGAACCTTGCTGACATAAGCTTTCGTCCCCTACGATCATATAATCAAGGTCAACCGCAGGTAACCCTTCACTATAAACACTTTCGAGTAATAACACATCTATAGGCCAAAGATAACAAAGCCCTTCTTTGACTAAAGAATTATGTTCTTCAAACAGTGGGTTAGCGTAATTGGTATAGTTGGTGAAGCTGTAATCTAAAGCCGTGAGTACTTTAATACCGCGAGACATTGCACGCTCGATACGCGAATACTCAGAATCGATATAGCGGTTAACCGCATCATAGTAATTTTTCGTTGTCACGAGTAAAACCACTACAAATAACGCCAGAGGAAAAAAGATGACAAATGAGAGGCTAAATCGCCTTTGGTTTACCATTGAGTACCATGCATATGAAAGGTCAATAGTCTCTTATGACTGCTATTAAATTGATACTCGTTATCTGGTGACGCATGCAATGCAGCACCAGATAACAAGAGACCAAACAAATGTGTGCGCGCTGTTTGAGACCGTTTATATATTAAAGGAGTTTAATCAATATAGAGTGTGGTGTCACTTTAGTCGCCATAATTTGCAGCTCTGTGCCGACATATTGACAGAGATATGACCTTTATAATCAACCTGTTCTGTGTCATCTAACAACGATATAACTTGGCTAACCTCCAAGCCCAGTTGCCACATAGGTAAATCGATTGAACATTCATTACCACTGAGATTAATCATAACAACGACTGCTTCACGACCCAGTACACGTGCGTACGCCAACTGGTTGTTAGTGCAATGCAGCCATTGAATACAGCCCGACTGTAAAGGCTTACATTGTTTACGTATCTTGATCCATTGTTGGTAAAGCGATAGCCATTGTGAACTTTCAATTTCATTCCAAGGAAAACAACGACGATTATCCGGGTCTAGCCCTCCTTCTAGACCGACTTCACTCCCATAGTAAATACAAGGCGTGCCAACGTAAGTCATAAGCATTGCTAGCGCGATGTTCATTTTACGCTTATCACCATCAACCAATGTGATAAACCGAGCAGTATCGTGACTATCGAGTTGATTTAGCTGCGATAGCTGATTCGAAAATGGGATTTTTGCTCTGGCTTCGTCCAACCATACTTTAAACTCCAAACCATCAATGTTGATTGGATCGTACATAATGTCTTGTCGTGCGATAAAAACTCGGACTGGATGAGCAAAACCGTAGTAGTTCATCGCCCCATCCTCTTGATCACCTTGCAACCACTGCGTTGCTTCAAAAAAGTGCTCACCTAACACATAAGCATTCGGGTTTACTGACTTAGTTGCATGACGAAACGCTGCCACATAATGAGCATTGTTTTTCGCGCCGTCCCCTTCGCCAAGCATATGGATTACATCAAACCGCCAGCCATCAACCAAGTACGGTGGCTTCAGCCAATACTTGATGACAGAATCTTCACTTTGGTAGATGTAGTCGCGCACCTGTTCATTTT
This sequence comes from Vibrio sp. 397, assembly GCF_033339395.1. Taxonomy (NCBI): domain Bacteria; kingdom Pseudomonadati; phylum Pseudomonadota; class Gammaproteobacteria; order Vibrionales; family Vibrionaceae; genus Vibrio; species Vibrio sp. 397. The sequence goes on from NZ_JAWOUN010000007.1 coordinate 167,042, forward strand.
CGAAGTTCAGAACCGGTAAGTTACCAATGCCTTTCCAACCAATGTAGTGATTGGTTTCGCCTTCGAAAAAGTAGTAATCACGGAGCTTTGACTGCGGATTGCCATATGCTCCTTCTCCTTTTTGTTGGATATCAAACCAAGGATGATGCACTGACGTGTGGTTAAACACCGCGTCTAAGACAATCTTCATATTCTTACCACGGATTTTCTCACACAGTTCAGCAAACTGATCGTTGGTGCCGAACATAGGGTCAACAGTGAAGTAATCAGTGGTGTCGTATTTATGATTACTTGGTGAAGAAAAGATCGGATTAAAATAAAGCGCAGTAACGCCGAGCTGTTCAAGATAGTCCAACTTTTGCTCCACACCTTTGAGGTCGCCGCCAAAGAATTCACGTGCCCCGGTATTTTGGTGAGAGCCTACCGCATCTCCCCACGCCTTGACGATCGATGCAGAATCATACTGAGCATAAGCGTGGCGAATATCAGACTCACTTTTACTAGCAGAAAAACGGTCAGGAAAGATTTGATAGAAAACTTGCTCTTGGACCCAGCTTGGTGGTTGATGCTCTACATTCAACTTAAAGTGGAACTCTTTGGGTGGAATACGCTTTTGTACGCCTCGTGCATCGAGCCAGTATTGTTGTCCGTCTTTGAGGAGCTTAAACACATAATGTGTGACATCTCGATCTTGATTTGGTCGAAACGATGCCTCCCATAGTAATAATTCACCAGCTGTTCCTACTTGAGCCATATCGACCAGATATTCTTCATTGTCCGGCTCAATACGCACATAGACGGAATCAAAATCCAATGTCTCGGTTTTCAGTCTGACTGTAACTTGCTCGTCATTAAAAGCTAAACCATCAATAGTTTGACTATGAAAAATAAATGGCAGGTTCATTATGGGCACTCCTCGTCATCGGATATGCCACTATGTTATTGAAGAATTAGAGACAAGAAATCCTCCTTGCGAGTTGACATATCAGCCAATTTTCCCAAGGAGGATCACACTTAGTAGGCGTAGTGACTTGTCGGATACCGCTTAGTTCAACAAGAGACTGTCATCTGCCAGCTCTTCACCACGCACTTTGGAGAACATATCCAACAAGTCTGGTACTTGCATGTTAGCGCGCTGCTCTCCAGCCACATCAAGCACAATTTCACCTTGGTGAAGCATTACGGTCCTATCGCCACATGCTAATGCGTCTTTCATCGAATGCGTCACCATCATCACTGTTAAATCGAACTCATCGACAATACGTTTAGTTAAGTCGATAACAAACGCCGCCATACGAGGATCAAGCGCAGCCGTGTGTTCATCAAGCAATAACAGCTTACTCTCCGATAACGTCGCCATCACAAGGCTAACGGCTTGTCGTTGTCCACCAGACAGCAACCCAATGCTATCGCCCAAGCGGTCTTCTAAACCAAGACCGAGGATGCTAATTCGCTCTTGGAACAGCTTGCGACGTTTAGTAGAGAGCGCCAACCCCCAGCTGCGTTTTTTACCACGCATGTGCGCTAGAGCCATGTTCTCTTCTATCGTAAGTTCACCACAAGTCCCGGCCAATGGATCTTGAAACACTCGGGCGCATTGCGTCGCACGTTGGGCAACCGTCTGCTTGGTGACGTCTTTGCCGTCAATGATAACCTGACCACCTATCATCGGCGTCTCACCTGTCACCGCACCAAGCAACGTCGATTTTCCTGCGCCATTAGAACCAATCACGGTAAGAAATTGATGATCTGGAACCTCTAAAGAGACGCCTTTCAATGCACGATTTTCCAAAATCGTCCCAGGGTTGAACGTGACCTGAATATTATTTAGTTCGATCATAATGCCTCCCCAGAACCATTTTTTGATGCCGCTTGTTTAGCATCAGTAACGCGTTGTTTCGCTCTCATGCTCTGTTTTAGCTTTGGAGCAATAAGCGCCACAGCCACCAATACTGCGGTAACAAGGTTGAGGTCTGAAGCTTGTAAACCAAACATGCCAGAACTCAAAGCGAAAGCTACTGCAAGGCGATAAAGTACCGAACCGATGATGACCGCAAACACCGCAACCCAAATCTTGCGCCCGGGAATAAGGGTCTGCCCCAAAATCACAGCAGCCAAACCAACGACAATGGTGCCCACGCCAGAGGTCACATCCGCAAAGCTGTTCGTTTGTGCAAACAACGCGCCTGCGAATCCCACAAACCCGTTGGATAAAGCCAAGCCAAAGTAGGTATAAAAGCCAGTGCTCGCCCCTTGCGCAGAAACCATACGCGCATTCACACCCGTGGCTCGTAAACCAAGACCAAAGTCGCTGTTCAGCAGGCGAATGACAAAGAAAGCGGACAGAAGAACTAAGGCCCCAACAACCAGAGGGCGAATAAACATCGCATCGCCCAATGCTTCAAACGGAGTGAGAATCGTATCCTCTCCAAGCAACGCCATATTAGGTTTGCCCATAATACGAATATTAATTGAAAATGCAGCGATCATGGTAAGAATGGAAGCTAACAGGTGTAAAATACCACACCGAACAGCCAGAAAAGCGGTTACCCACCCCGTCATACTACCAGCTATCATCGCCATTATTGTCGCAAGCCAAGGATTAATACCTGCGACAATCGCCGTTGCAGCCACCGCCGCTCCCATTGGAAAGCTGCCATCCACACTCAAATCGGGGAAATCGAGAACACGGAACGTAAGATACACACCCAGAGCGACTAGGCCATAAATCAAGCCAATTTCGAGTGCACCAAAAAAAGCAAATGCAGACATAACTGCTCCTTTCTGCATGCTCAGGCTGGCTAATACCAACCTGAACTTAAGACTTCTAACGTATACTCCCCTTCTTCTCTAGCAGAATGCTTTACACGAGAAATCTGGAGAGTATCAGTTTTGGGGCAAGCCTCTATCAACCAACGTGACAGGCTTAACCCCAAAAAGCGTTACTTATTGCATGCTTGTCGCACGTTCAATCACAGAACTTGGCAGCTTGATACCGAGCTTAGATGCTGCGCTTTCATTAATTACAAGGTCAGAGCCCGTCGCGACTTTTACATCCAGCTTGCCTGGTTCTTGACCATCAAGAATCGCCGCCACGTAATCCGCGGTTTGTACACCAACCTGATAGTAGTCAAAACCTAAGCCTGCAATTGCACCCTTTTCGACATACGACGTCGCGCCACCAAATACAGGTTTCTTCGCTTGATTCGCTGCAACAATCATCCCTTCAATCGCACTTGCAACTGTATTGTCTGTTGGGGCGTAAAGAATGTCTGATTTCGCTGCAATCGCTTGAGTCGCAGACTGAACATCAGCACTTTTTAGTGCGGTCGCTTCAACCACTTGTATGCCTTTTGCTTTTGCGCTTTCTTTTAGTAATTCAACTAAAGTCACGGCATTAGCTTCACCGGGATTAAATACAACCCCGATGCTTTTCACCTGAGGAAGAATTTCTTGGATGAGATCGACATGCTGAGCAACGGGTGAAAGATCAGACAGGCCAGTTACGTTTTTGCCTGGTTGTTCCATCGACTTAACCAATTTCGCACCAACCGGATCTGTTACCGCAGTAAAGACAACAGGAATAGAGCGAGTAGCCGACACCAAGGCTTGTGCCGAAGGTGTCGCGATGCCAACTAACACATCAGGATTTTCGCCGACGTACTGACGGGCAATTTGCACCGCAATCGCTGGATTACCCTGTGCGGTCTTATAATCAAATTCTAGATTTTTGCCTTCTTCGTAGCCTTTCGCTTTCAAACCATCAAGCAATCCTTGGCGCGTCGCGTCTAACGCCGGGTGTTCGACAATCTGTGAAACTGCGACAGTTGCAGTGGCGGCCAGTACATTGGTAGAAGAGAAAATAGCAGTAGCTGATAGAACGGCAGTGGCTAATAAACGTTTCGTTTTCATCATAACTCCTTGATGTGACTTCGTCCTTGTTTCACGAGCTTTCAATATGTGTATCGACTCGTGAATTCAAATGTTTGAAGGCGGTATTGTTGTGTTCATATAACTGTGCACTTCTTGCGCATCTTGTTTTTATTATTACTACTAAGTCTTAGTAAAGAAAAGAAAGATTTAACACTAAAGCAACATTTGTGATCGGGGGGACTTCTTCATCCGGAAAGAATCTTTGGTAAACAAAGCTTCGCTCGCTTCATCAACGACCGTCAAAGTAGGTAATAGAGGCAGGATCAAAAATGGAGCGGCCAGTGCACACTCCATTTCAAACAATTTAAATTAGAACCAACGCTCTAATGACGATTTATCGAGCTGGCGAAACGCTCGGTTCAGTATTATCGCAAGCTCTTTGTAACGAGGGCGAGCTTTGACAGGCTCTAATGCAAAACCTGTTTCCACAATTTTTTGATGCAACTCCCGATACCAAGAGGCCAAAGAAGGCGGCAATTTCGTGTTGGATCGAGCACCAAGCCACCAAATGCCTTGAAGTGGCAAGCTAATCGCAAACAAGGCAACAACAATGGATTGAGGTAACGCGTGGTAATTGTTGAATGCCATTTGAGTGAGTACGCTGATCGCAGCAACGGCCGGCATGACTTTAATGCCAAAGCGAGTCGCCTTAATGATACGCTGTTCCGGAAATATGGCGCTTAGCTCTTTACGAACTGGCCAGATCTCCATGTAATTCTGGCCATCTTTCAGGCTATGGATCAATCCGACTTTATTACTCATACCGCTCTCTCACTAAAAAATAGTTGAACATTTCAACTGAAGGTACAAAAAATTGATGAAAGTTAATATTCTTTCAAATTTTTTTTGTTATCATTGCTTATTATCGCTATCCTTTGCAGACCCTCAATCTCATTGTTGCTGTTATTTACAATTTAAGCAACTCCGAGATATCTATCTGCACGGATCGCATCATAGTGATGGAAGGGTTCATCACTATTTCTTTATATGGAATTAGAACAATTTTTGACCAGGATTAGTACGCAGCCTTCTGGGTATCGGCTATTCTTGTGATTAATTTTTCATTCTTTAACTGATTTTTTATCAGACGAATAACAGGTAGTCATACATGTCTAAGCTAGTTTTAGTTTTAAACTGCGGTAGTTCTTCTCTTAAATTTGCCGTTGTTGATGCCGAGAACGGCGACGAGCACTTGTCAGGTCTTGCTGAGTGTCTTCACCTTCCTGAAGCTCGCATCAAGTGGAAACTTGATGGCAAGCACGAAGCTCAACTAGGCAATGGTGCAGCTCACGAAGAAGCACTAGCGTTTATGGTAGAAACTATTCTTGCTTCTAAGCCAGAGCTTAAAGCTAACCTAGGCGCAATCGGTCACCGTATCGTTCACGGCGGCGAGCAGTTCACTCAATCTGCACTAATTACTGATGAAGTTCTAAAAGGTATTCAAGACGCTGCAACATTTGCACCTCTTCATAACCCTGCTCACATCATCGGTATCGAAGCGGCTAAGAAAAACTTCCCAGAGCTGAAAAACGTTGCTGTATTTGACACTGCGTTCCACCAAACTATGCCTGAAGAGTCTTACCTATACGCTCTTCCATACAACCTATACAAAGAACACGGTATCCGTCGTTACGGCATGCACGGTACTTCTCACTTGTTCATCACTCGTGAAGTTGCAGGCCTACTAAACAAACCAGTTGAAGAAGTAAACATCATCAACTGTCACCTAGGTAACGGCGCATCTGTATGTGCGATCAAGAACGGTCAATCTGTAGACACTTCTATGGGTCTTACTCCACTTGAAGGTCTGGTAATGGGTACTCGCTGTGGCGACATCGACCCTGCTATCGTCTTCCACCTACACGACGCTCTAGGTTACTCTGTTGATCAAATCAACACGATGCTAACTAAAGAATCTGGTCTTCAAGGTCTAACTGAAGTGACTTCTGACTGTCGTTTCGTTGAAGACAACTACGGTCAAAAAGAAGAAGCAACACGCGCAATGGACGTGTTCTGCCACCGTCTAGCTAAATACGTTGCTGGCTACACTGCTTCAATGGAAGGCCGTCTAGACGCAATCACTTTCACTGGCGGTATCGGCGAGAACTCTGGCCCTATCCGTGAAATGGTTCTAAACCGTCTTGGCATCTTCGGTATCGAAGTAGATAGCGAAGCTAACCTTAAAGCTCGCTTCGGCGGCGAAGGCGTTATCACGACTGAAAACAGCCGTATCCCTGCAATGGTTATCTCTACTAACGAAGAGCTAGTCATCGCTGAAGACACTGCTCGCCTGACAGGTCTTTAATTGAATTCCTGGCTAGCCACTCGGCTAGCCAGTTTTCATTCAAACGAATTTCTTAGGGGCTCAACTCCTATTCTTCGAGCTTCATGGAATAAGAGTTGAGCTTTTATCCCCCAAATAGCTAAAGGTACTCTACGAATGTCTCGTACTATTATGCTTATCCCTACTAGCGCAGGCGTTGGCCTAACAAGCGTTAGCATGGGTGTTCTTCGCGCTATGGAGCGTAAAGGCGTTAAAGTTTCTTTCTATAAGCCAATCTGTCAGCCACGTTCAGGTGGTGATCAGCCAGATCTGACTTCAACTATCGTTGGTCGTAACAGCGATATGAAGATCGGTGAACCAATGGCGATGTCTGTTGCTGAAAGCCTAATCGGTAACGACAACATGGACGAGCTGCTAGAAACCGTTGTTGAACGTTACAACCAAATCAACAAAGACGCAGACGTTACGCTAATCGAAGGTCTTGTACCTACTCGTAAGCACCCATTTGCAAACCAAGTAAACGCGGAAATCGCGGCAACACTTGGTGCAGAAATCGTGCTAGTTGCGACTCCAGGTACTGATAACCCTGCGCAACTGAAAGAGCGTATCGAAGTAGCATGTTCTAACTTCGGCGGCACTAAAAACAAAAACATCTCTGGTGTTATCATCAACAAGCTAAACGCTCCTGTTGACGAAGCTGGCCGTACTCGCCCTGACCTATCTGAAATCTTTGACGATGCAGACAGCGCGAAACAAAACGAATTGAAAGTGATGGAAATTTTCAACACTTCTCCAATTCGTGTTCTAGGTTGTGTGCCATGGAGCATTGATCTGATTGCGACTCGTGCAATCGACATGGCTAAACACCTGAAAGCAGATATCATCAACGAAGGTGACATCAACACTCGTCGCATCAAGAGCATCACTTTCTGTGCACGTTCTCTGCCAAACATGATTGAGCACTTCAAACCGGGCTCTCTACTTGTTACTTCTGCAGACCGTCCTGATGTTATCGTTGCTGCTTCTCTTGCTGCAATGAACGGTGTGGATATTGGTGCAGTACTGCTAACTGGCGGTTACGATATCCCTAGCGAAATCGAAGGCCTATGTAAACCAGCATTCGACACTGGTCTACCTATCTTCAAAGCACAAGGTAACACTTGGCAAACGTCTCTAAACCTACAGAGCTTCAGCATCGAAGTGCCTGCAGACGATAAAGAGCGTATCGAGTTCATCAACGAACACGTTGCTGGCCACATCGACGGTAACTGGATCGAGTCTATGACTGAAGGCACTCAGAAGTCTCGTCGTCTAAGCCCACCAGCGTTCCGTTACCAGCTAACTGAACTTGCTCGTAAAGCAGGTAAGCGTATCGTTCTTCCAGAAGGTGACGAACCACGCACAGTTAAAGCAGCGGCAATCTGTGCTGAACGCGGCATTGCAGACTGTGTACTTCTAGGTAACCCAGATGAAATCCGTCGCGTAGCGGCTCAACAAGGCGTTGAGCTAGGTACTGGTGTAACCATCATCGATGCAGATGCTGTTCGTGAAAACTACGTTGCTCGCCTAGTTGAGTTGCGCGGTGCGAAAGGCATGACTGAAGTTGTGGCTCGTGAGAAGCTACAAGATTCAGTATTCCTAGGCACAATGATGCTTGAGAACGACGAAGTTGACGGCCTAGTTTCTGGTGCTGTTCACACTACGGCGAACACTATCGTTCCTCCGTTCCAAATCATCAAGACGGCACCAAATGCGTCTATCGTATCTTCAGTATTCTTCATGCTTCTGCCTGATCAAGTACTGGTTTACGGTGACTGTGCAATCAACCCAGATCCAACTGCTGAACAGCTTGCTGAAATCGCTATCCAATCTGCCGACTCTGCAGCAGCATTCGGTATCGAACCACGCGTTGCAATGATCTCTTACTCTACTGGTGAATCTGGTAAGGGTGCAGACGTTGATAAAGTACGTGAAGCAACAAAACTGGCTCAAGAGAAACGTCCTGATCTTATCATTGACGGTCCTCTACAGTACGACGCTGCTATTATGGAAAACGTTGCTGCTTCTAAAGCACCAAACTCTCCAGTTGCAGGTAAAGCGACAGTATTTGTATTCCCAGACCTAAACACGGGTAACACAACTTACAAAGCGGTACAACGTTCAGCTGACCTAGTATCTATCGGTCCAATGCTGCAAGGTATGCGTAAGCCTGTAAACGACTTGTCTCGTGGCGCGCTAGTAGACGACATCGTGTACACCATCGCTCTAACAGCTATCCAAGCAGACCAAGAAGCTAAATAATAGCTTCTTACATCTAGTTGGATATAGATACAAAGCCCTCGATTCGTCGAGGGCTTTTTCTATTGCTGGCCAGAACACTTATTTATTTTTTATACCAATCACTGCACAACCTATAATTACTGGTGCACAAAGCTTTTCTCCCTATCGCCCTCCATACCTAATCGACATTGCTCGTGCTTGTTCTTACACCGATTGACCCACTCCCCAAAATGCATTGGCTCCAAAGCAGCACGGTCCCTGTTCAATTTATCGACATTATTTACGTTTTAGCTAAACTTTTTTGCTAGGAAATACGTAAAAGCTACTGCAATGCACAAACTCATTGACTGCTAAGGAATATATATGAAGGATTTCATCAATACATCACTGATAAAGTTTGGTTTAGCTGCGTTTCTGATTAGTTTTTCTTCATTCAGCTTTTCCGCCCCGAGTATTAAAGGCGTCGATCAAGATATGTCCGGAGGAACGGTGACCGCTGAAATGGCTCATGCTGATGACAATGGGTGGATGGTTGTCCACCGAACAGACGAATCAATGAAGCCTGGTCCTGTTATCGGCTACGCTCCGTTAAAAATGGGAAAGAATGAAAACGTAAATGCAATTTTGATGGAACCAGTAGAATCAGGCGATATGCTGATGTTAATGGTCCACGGAGAGAAAGGTGGCATGAAGACTGGTGTGTTTGAGTATACGCTCGGCGCTAAAGAGGACGGTCCTGTAAAAGTGGACGGAAAGCTAGTGATGGACATCGTACGCGCTAACTAAGGTGGCGATGAATGAAAAAGTAAACTTCCTACTCCCGGTATTTAGATGACACAAAAGTACTTAACGGCATTGCTAACCGTTAAGTACTTTTTCATTTGCGATGGAAGCAGCAAACTAGCCAATCCTTTCTCTTCCATGAGGAGTATTTAGGTCTAAATCAGGCCCTTTGGGTACAACTTGCGTCGGATTAATCCCAGTGTGGCTGAAGTAGTAGTGGCGTTTAATGTGATAGAAATCCGTCGTTTCTTCGACGCCTTCGACTTGATATAACTCTTTTAAGTAGCCTTGTATATTTTCGTAGTCTGCGATGCGCTGCTTGTTACACTTGAAATGCCCCACATACACCGCATCAAAACGAATAAGAGTCGTAAACAAACGCCAATCAGCCTCAGTAATTGTGTTCCCTGCTAAGTAACGATGCGTCGCTAAGTGAGCATCGATTTTATCTAACGCATTAAACAAAGAATCAAACGCTTCTTCATACGCCTCTTGTGTAGTCGCGAAGCCACAACGATACACTCCGTTGTTGACATTCGGATAAACAAAATCGTTCCACTCATCAATAACGTGTTTTAGATGATCTGGATAGTAGTCGTCGTGATTCCCTGTTAACGCATTGAATTCCGAATTGAACATGCGAATGATCTCTGACGACTCGTTTGACACAATAGTATTGGTCTTTTTATCCCAAAGTACAGGCACGGTTACGCGGCCCGTGTAATCGGGTTTGGCCTGCGTGTAAATTTGATACATGCGCGTGTGACCAAACAATGGCTCAGGAAGCCCCATTTGCCAACCTTGGCTGAGCATATCAGGGCAAACGACCGTGACATCAATATGTGGTTCTAAACCTTTCAGCTTGCGGAAAATGAGGGTTCGATGTGCCCAAGGACAAGCAAGAGAGACATACAAATGGTATCGACCGGGCTCTGGCGTAAACTCCGCATCAGGGTCGTTTTTAACCCAGTTACGGAATCCGGCATCTTCGCGCACAAATTTGCCACCATTTGATTTTGTGTCATACCAGACATCTTGCCAAACACCTTCAACCAACTTACCCATGATTGCTCTCCTCTCGTTCTGTTTGTGTCTATATTAGCGTTTCCTATCAAACAGAGAATCATCGAACTTAGGACATCATGTTCAAGAAATTCGAATGTATAAATCAGACACATAAAAAAAGCGCGACCCGATGAAGGTGTCGCGCTTAAGCCCGTCACAGGCTGAATTTATACACTAACGTGTAAACAAGATACCGCGTGAACGTCATTACCTAAAATGGTTGGCTTCGTCTTCGCACACTCTTCGGTTGCTTGTGGGCAACGAGTGCGGAATACACAACCCGACGGTGGGTTGATAGGTGAAGGAAGATCACCCTCTAGCATTTGGATTTTCTTATTGCGCTCAATATCCGGGTCCGGGATCGGAACCGCAGACATCAGCGCACGCGTATATGGGTGCTTAGGATCAGCAAACAGAGCCTCGGCCTCGCCAAGTTCCACGGCATTACCTAAATACATAACTAAAACGCGATCTGAAATGTGTTTAACGACAGACAAGTCATGCGCAATGAATACCAGAGAAAGCCCTAACTCTTTTTGAATCTCTTTAAGCAGGTTAACAACCTGAGCTTGAATAGATACATCAAGCGCCGATACTGGCTCGTCACAAATGATCATCTTAGGCTTAAGGATAAGCGCACGCGCTATCCCGATACGCTGACACTGACCACCCGAGAACTCGTGTGGGTAACGGTTAATCACGTTAGGTAATAGGCCAACTTTCGCCATCATCTCTTTAACGCGATCTTTCACTTCCTGCTTAGACAGTTCTGGATAGAATGTCTCAAGAGGTTCAGCAATGATATCACCAACAGTCATACGCGGATTCAGCGATGCCAATGGGTCTTGGAAAATCATCTGAATTTCTTTACGCGTCTCACGGCGCTGAACGCTTTTCATTTTAGTAAGGTCTTGACCCAACCAAACTACTTGGCCGTCAGTAGCTTCAACCAGACCAATGATGGCACGAGCAAACGTCGATTTACCACAACCTGATTCACCTACTACACCAAGCGTTTCCCCTTCGTATAGTCGAACGTTCACGCCATCTACCGCTTTCAGGCTCGAAGGCTTTGACCACGGCCATGCCGACTTTGAGGCAATGCTGAAGTGAACTTTCAGCTCAGAAATGTCCAGAATTAGTTTTTTGTCTACTGCGTTCATTTGTTCCAAGCCTCCCATTCAGAAAAACATGCACGCTGACGACCATCACCAAATGGTGTCAGAATTGGCGCCTCGCGCTTACAACGATCCATCACACGGTGACAGCGCTCTTGATAAGGGCAGCCCGGCGGTAGACGAAGCAAGTTTGGTGGATTACCAGGAATGGTCGGCAGAATTTCACCCTCAGTATCGAGGCGAGGAATCGCCTTCAGCAGCCCCTCCGCATAAGGATGGCTTGGATTGTAGAAAATTTCGTTTACGTTACCGTACTCCATAGTACGGCCTGCATACATCACCAGCACCTTGTCACACGAACCTGCAACCACACCAAGGTCGTGCGTGATCATGATGATCGCTGTGTTGAACTCAGATTTCAGCTCATTCAACAAGTCCATGATCTGTGCTTGTACCGTCACATCAAGTGCTGTTGTTGGCTCATCGGCAATAAGCAGTTTAGGACGACATAACAACGCCATCGCGATCATTACACGCTGACGCATACCGCCTGAAAACTCATGCGGGTACATCGTGATACGCTTACGCGCTTCAGGGATTTTTACCGCTTCCAGCATGCGTACTGATTCTTCAAATGCTTCCGCTTTGCCCATGCCTTTGTGCAGCATAAGCACTTCCATCAACTGATCACTCACTTTCATGTAAGGGTTCAGTGATGTCATTGGGTCTTGGAAGATCATTGCGATCTGTTCCGCACGCACTTTGTTCAGTTCTTTTTCTGGTAAGTTTAGGATTTCTTTGCCTTCAAACTTTGCGCTACCAGAAATAATACCGTTCTTAGCCAAAAGGCCCATGATTGCGAATACGGTTTGAGATTTACCTGATCCCGACTCTCCAACGATACCTAAGGTTTCGCCTTGGTTGAGAGAGAAGTTCAAATCGTTTACTGCGGTTACGATACCATCTTGCGTGGTGAATTCGACGCGCAGATCTTTGACATCTAATAAGCTCATCATTGCTTCCTTAATCTTATCTTTTAATTATCTGTCTTTTGGATCCAGCGCATCGCGCAGGCCGTCACCAACGTAGTTGAAGCAGAATAGCGTCACAACCATGAACACTGCTGGGAATGCCAGCTGCCAGATTGCTACTTCCATTGTCTGTGCACCTTCTTGTAGAAGAGCGCCCCAACTTGTCATTGGTTCCTGAACACCAAGACCAAGGAATGATAGGAATGATTCCGTTAGAATCATACTTGGGATAAGCAGCGTAGAGTATACCGCTACAATACCCAGTACGTTCGGTACGATATGACGAGTAATGATTTTCCAGTTGCTTACACCACACACATGTGCCGCTTCGATAAACTCCTTGCTACGTAGACTAAGAGTCTGACCACGTACGATACGCGCCATATCTAGCCATGCGATAGCACCAATCGCAACGAAGATCAGCATGATGTTACGACCGAAGAATGTTACCAGTACAATCACCAGGAACATAAACGGTACCGCGTATAAAATTTCTAGAATACGCATCATTACGCGGTCAACTTTACCGCCGATGAAACCAGATGCTGCGCCGTAGAGCGTACCAATCAGTACCGCTACAAATGCACCCATAACACCTACCATCAACGAAATACGACCTCCAATTAGCGTACGCACGTATAAATCACGGCCTAAGCTGTCAGTACCAAACCAATGGTCAGCATTCGGTGCAACGTGCATCGCGTACCAGTCAGTATCATCAAATGTGTACGGTGCGATCATTGGCAGGATAATAACCGCCAAGGTCATTAGAACAAGAAGGAATAAGCTCACCATCGCCGCTTTGTTGCGCATGAAACGGATACGAGCATCTTGCCAAAGACTGCGACCTTCAATCTCCAAGTTTTCGGAGAATTTCTCAATCGCTTCTAGGTTTTCTTTTTTCGTTAACATAACCAAACGTCCCTGTTAGTAGCGAATTTTCGGGTCAATCATTGCAAGTAAAATATCTACAATCGCGTTGAATAGAATGAATAGGAAACCAATCAGAATGGTTACCCCCATTACTAGCGAGTAGTCACGGTTAAACGCAGCGTTAACGAATAGTTTACCAATACCAGGCAGACCAAAAATGGTTTCGATAACAACGGAACCGGTGATGATACCTACGAAAGCTGGGCCCATGTAAGAAACAACAGGGAGAAGTGCCGGCTTAAGAGCGTGTTTGATAATGATATAACGGTAACTTAGACCTTTAGCACGTGCCGTACGAATAAAGTTACTGTTTAGGGTTTCGATCATCGAACCACGCGTGATACGAGCAAAGGTAGCAACATACAGTAGCGACATACCAATAACAGGAAGCACTAAATACTGCCAGCTACCATCTTGCCAACCGCCCGCAGGGAAGATATTCCAATGAAGCGAGAATATGTAGATAAGCGCAGGCGCTAATACAAAGGATGGCATTACGACACCAAGCATCGCAGTCGACATAATGGTGTAATCAATCCAAGTATTTTGCTTGAGCGCAGCAATGGTACCGACGGTAACCCCCATTATCAAAGTAAAGATAAAGGCGATGAAGCCCACTTTAGCCGAAACAGGTAAGGCAACCGCGATCAGCTCGTTTACTGAGTAATCAAGGTATTTAAATGACGGTCCGAAATCACCTTGGATAACATTGGTCAAATACGTGGTGTATTGTTCAAATACAGGTTTATCCAAGCCATATTTAGCTTCGATGTTTGCCATTACTTCGGGTGGCAATGGACGCTCTGTCGAGAAAGGGTTTCCCGGTGCAAAGCGCATAAGAAAGAAAGATACGGTGATCAAAACCAACATTGTTGGGATCGCCTCAAATATCCTTTTTGCGATGAATTTAAGCATAAACTCACTCTTTCAGTCTGTGACAGTTAAATTAAAGAAGTCGTCCAATTCTTTTGGACTAAAGATAGGCGCTACATGCAATTTCTCACATGTAGGGCCTCATTTTTATAGTTCTATCGAGTTACGAATTACTCTGTGATGTAGAGATCTTTAGAGTAAATCTTGTCTTCCGCGTTATTTACTGGGAAGCCACCAACTTTCGGTGATAGTAGACGTGATTTCACGTACTGGTAGATAGGTGCGATTGGCATATCTTTTGCCATCAACTTCTCTGCTTCTAGGTAAAGTGCTTGGCGCTCTTCGTCAGAAGTTGAAGCAAATGCTTTGTTCATGATCGCATCGTACTCTTTGCTGTCGTAGTGAATACCACCAGTAGTGTTATTACTCATCATCAGCGTTAGGAAAGATGAAGCTTCGTTGTAGTCGCCACACCAACCTGCACGAGCAACCTCAAAGTTGCCAGAATCTTTGGTAGATAGATAAGTTTTCCACTCTTGGTTTTCTAGCGTAACGTCTAGACCAAGTGTCTTCTTCCACATTGAACCCAGTGCAACCGCAAGTTTCTTGTGGTTCTCTGATGTATTGTATAGAAGGTTAAATTCAAGAGGGTTGTCTGCGCCGTAACCCGCTTCTTCCAATAGACGCGCAGCTTCTGCGTTACGCTCTTCTTGCGTCATTTTGCCGTATGCAGGAATTTCTGGGTTGAAACCTGCCGTAATTTCAGGTGTTAGGAAGTAAGCTGGCTTTTGACCTTGACCTAAAATCGCATCGGTCACAATGTTACGGTCAATCGCATAAGAAATCGCTTTACGCACACGAACATCATCAAACGGCTTTTTCTTCGTATTGAAGATGTAGTAGTAAGTACATAAGTTACCGGTTACAGACACTTCTTGTGGGTGCTCTTTCTTCAGACGCTTGAAGTGCTCTGTAGGCAGCTCGTTCGTGAAGTCGATTTCACCCGCTAGGAAGCGGTTCATTTCCGCTACTTGGTTCTCGATTGGTAGGAAAGTAACTTGGTCAAGCGTCGTGTTTTCGTTGTCCCAGTACTGTTCGTTACGTTTTAGAACCAAACGCTCGTTTACAACCCAGTTGTCAACAACATAAGCACCGTTACCTACAAAGTTCTCTGGCTTCGTCCATTGATCGCCGAACTTTTCAACAGTTGCTTGATGAACAGGTTTCACTGTCGTGTGGCCCATCATCATTACAAAATATGGTACTGCAGTATCTAACTCAACCACTAACGTGTGATCGTCAACCGCTTTAACACCTAACTCGCTCTTATCTTTTTTACCCGCAACAATGTCTTTTGCGTTCTTCATCTTGGTGTATTCCATGTACCAAGCATATGGAGAGGCGGTTGCTGGATCGACTGCACGTTGGAAGCTGTAAACGAAATCACCTGCAGTGACAGGATCACCGTTTGACCATTTTGCGTCTTCACGTAAGTGGAAAGTGTATGTTTTGTTGTCTTCAGTTTCCCAAGATTCTGCAACACCAGGGATAGTGTTACCGTCCGCATCTTGGTTTACAAGGCCTTCAAGAAGATCGCGAATCACGTGGGATTCTGGAACACCTTGAGATTTATGAGGGTCTATTGTCGCAACTTCTGTACCGTTACCACGCACCAATTCTTGAACAGCAGCAAGTTTTGGCTCTTTAGAATCAGATTTAGCTTCAGGGGCTGGAGCCGGAGCAGGCTCAGCAGCTTGTTTCTCCGCAGGCTTTTCACCACAACCAGCTAGAGCGAGAGAAAGACCAGCACCAATAAATAAAGCGCGCGTGATTTTATTCTTATACATGCGTAAAACTCCAAATTTTTTCGTTAGCATCCATGACTTCTTTGTAAGGGCCTGGAACGGTCAGAGTTTTAGATTTTTTTAGTGCACTTTCTGAGCACAAAAGTCTAAAACCTTACAAAGACTGCGGCACACATTAGCAATCATTGAAGTAATTTGCCATAAAAATGTAGCAAAAAAACCAATAATGCTGACTAAACCACACATATCTAGCAGTAAACTCTAACCCCAAAGCATTCACCAGCCAAATAAAGACCAGAAGCGACATTTAACAGGCGAAACTTTCGATTAATCTGAGTTTAAACCATTTACTAGCATCTTATGCTAGATATTTACACATCATTTAACATTTATGACAAATCAAGTCTAACAAATAATTGTTTATATATTGGGCAAAAAACTTTTATTGTGAAGAATATCACCAGACAAAAGATAGGAAATATTGAAACAAAGTGAGCAATACAATGAAGATAAATACAAAAAAAGCTAAGTACCATTAGCACTTAGCTTTTTTCACTAGAATGCGGGTTAGTTCTATTTTTCCCAACGCTGTGCAGCTTGATGATCGGTGTCGCGCGACTCAATCCAACGATCTTCATTCGTCGTACGCTCTTTTTTCCAAAATGGTGCTTGGGTTTTCAGATAATCCATGATGAACTCGCACGCATCAAATGCCGCGCCGCGGTGCGCACTGGAAACGCCCACAAATACAATTTGATCACCGCTATCCATGTCTCCGACACGATGAATCACGCGTACACCTAATAGTGGCCAGCGAGACTCAGCTTGATCACAAATGTCGCTCAAGCTCTTCTCTGTCATCCCCGGATAGTGCTCTAGATGTAAACCAATGACATTATCCCCAAGGTTCATATCTCGAACTTTACCAACGAATGTAACGACAGCGCCGGCAGCCGTCCCTTCAGATAGACGTTGATATTCTTGCTCAACCGAAAAGTCTTCAATTTGTACAGAAACACGAGAATCCATCTTAACCCCCAGTTACCGGCGGGAAAAACGCAACTTCGTCACCTGCTTTTACTTGTGTATCCAGAGGGACGATGGATTGGTTCACTGCAGCAAGTAGCTTTCCTGGCTCGAGCGCTAAATCCCACTTGCCATCTTTCTTAGTGCCTTCTTCCACTAGATGTGCACGAATTGATTCAACCGTTTCAAACGGCCCGTCTAACTCGACACTGTCGATGCCAATCAGCTCTCGAGTTTGAGCAAAGAAAAGTACTTTAATCATGATTCCACCTTAAAGTGACCAGATTTACCACCCGTTTTCTCTAATAGACGAACTTGACCAATGACCATGTCTTTTTGTACTGCTTTACACATATCGTAAATCGTTAGAGCAGCAACGGAAGCTGCCGTGAGCGCTTCCATTTCCACACCAGTTTTACCCGCAAGTTTACATACTGATTCGATGCGAACTTTGTTTTCTGCTTCGATAGCTTCCAGTTGAACTTCAACTTTAGAGAGTAGTAGCGGATGACAAAGTGGAATCAAATCCCAGGTTTTCTTCGCAGCTTGAATACCAGCAATACGAGCCGTCGCAAATACATCACCTTTGTGGTGCTGGCCAGAGACAATCAGTTGAAGTGTTTCTGGGGCCATGTGAACAAATGCTTCAGCACGAGCTTCACGAACCGTCTCCGTTTTTGCTGACACGTCAACCATGTTTGCTTCGCCAGAAGCATTGATATGTGTAAATTGGGTCATTGTTTTTCCTTCGCTTTTAGGAAAGGTTATACAGATAGGTGTGGCATGAAGTTACAAGGGCGATGACTTGCATCCAACTGCTGTTTAATAATTTTTGTCCAGCCTGTGCGACACGCACCAGTTGAACCTGGCATTGCGAAGATCACGGTGTGGTTAGCAAAACCAGCAATCGCACGAGACTGAATCGTAGACGTACCGATCTCTTCGTACGACACCATACGGAACAACTCACCAAAACCTTCAACTTCTTTATCAAATAGAGGCTTAAGTGCTTCTGGCGTGCTATCACGTGAGGTGAAACCTGTACCGCCAGTAATCATGATCGCTTGTACGCTTTCATCAGCAATCCATTGAGAAACAATCGCGCGGATCTTGTACATGTCATCAATAACAATTTGCTTGTCTACTACGTTGTGACCCGCTTCTTGAGCATGCTCAGCTAGGTAACGACCAGAGGTATCGTTTTCTTCAGAACGAGTGTCAGATACCGTTAGAACGGCAATATTTGCAGGTTGGAATTTGCTTTCAGCGTGACCCATTTGTTCACCTATTCTCTTAATTAGCTTTGATACGCTTGGTATCGATTCGGAAAAAGTTAGAGCCAGCTTATCAGTGAACTCGCTCTAAAAATTGAATGAAGTTAGCCGCCGATAGACGCGAGGTGTGGCGTCATACCAGTATTGCCATCATGCAAGAAATGGCTTACCGACTTGGTTTGTAACTGCGCCTGGATACGTTCAATAAGCTCACTCTCTTGCTCATCACGTTCCAAAAGATCACGCAATTCTACACCGTGGTCTCCAAACAGACATAGGTGCAGCTTACCCATCGCAGAAACGCGCAGTCGGTTGCAGCTTTCACAAAAGTCTTTTTCATAAGGCATGATAAGACCTATTTCACCCTTGTAATCAGGATGAACAAATACTTGCGCAGGACCATCATTATGCGAGCGCACTTTCAGCAACCAACCATTTGCAATTAGCTGGTTACGAATTGCCACTCCGGATACATGGTGCTTATTAAATAGCTCATCCATCTCACCCGTTTGCATCAACTCAATGAAACGCAGTTGGATTGGACGATCTTTTATCCAGTTAAGAAACGCTGGCAGCTCGTGATGGTTCAGATCTTTCATCAACACCACATTAACTTTTACTTGCTCATAACCGACCTCGAACGCACGTTCGATACCATTCATGACTTCAGTAAACTTATTTTCACCTGTGATTTGATGAAACATACGCGGGTCAAGGCTATCCACACTGACATTAATGTGGGTTAAACCCGCTTCACGCCAGTCTGCAACTTGCTTCGCCATTCTGTAGCCGTTGGTCGTCGTCGCCACCTTTTTGATGCCTGGCGTCGTTGCGACAGAATGAATGATGTCAGTGAAATCTTTGCGTAAGCTAGGCTCACCACCAGTGATGCGCACTTTTGACGTGCCACAATCAGCGAATGCTTTTACGACCCGCTTGATTTCAGGGAGAGATAAAAAAGACGAGTTTTTATTGCCCGAAGGCTTATAGCCATCAGGAAGGCAATAGGTACATTTGAAATTACATACGTCGGTCACAGACAGACGCAAGTAATAAAACTTACGATGAAATTTGTCTTCGAATTGTTGCGCCACGGAACACCTTTCCAAACACGGGAGGCATGGCCATTTCCAATCATGCCCTTGTGACAGTATGCCACTGGCTCAAAACGCTTATCCAAGGACTTAGCAATAGTGAGCTCGGAGTTATGGCAACCAGAGATATGAAATCTCTGATAGCTTTGCGGTGTAAAATACTTAATATTTGTAATGGAATCCAGACTTGAGTGATAAAAAACTCTCTAGAGACACAATTTACCGCTAAGTGAGTACCTTTAAGACACTCCTTAAGATAAATTGTAGCCGTTTTTTATTAGATTATTAGAAGAACATAATGAATATCTACACAGATAAAAAAGTGGTCGCTGTTGGCGGTGGTCATGGCTTAGGTCGAATGCTGGCCGCATTACGAGATTTTGGCAGCAATGCAACTGGGATTGTTGCCACGACTGACAATGGTGGTTCAACAGGAAGAATTCGTCACTGCCAAGGAGGAATCGCTTGGGGAGACACACGTAACTGTATTAATCAGCTCATTACAGAGCCTTCGATCAGTTCTATGATGTTTGAATATCGCTTCAAAGGCACTGGCGAACTTGATGGTCATAATCTTGGTAATTTGATGCTTACTGCACTCGATAACTTATCGGTCAGACCTTTAGATGCCATTAATCTGATTCGCAATATGTTAAAAGTCGACGTTAACATCCTTCCTATGTCCGAACACCCTTCCGATCTTTCCGCGTTATCCGTAGATGGGAAGTGGGTTACGGGAGAAACAAATGTCGACGAAATGAAAGCAGACTTGCGACGTTTGGATCTTTCACCAGAAGTGCCTGCTACCAAAGAAGCCATCACAGCTTTGGCGGAAGCGGACGCGATTATTCTTGGCCCTGGCAGTTTTTTAACTAGTATCATGCCTCCTTTATTGCTGCCTGAACTCGGCAAAGCGATTGCAGCAAACACAAAAGCAAAAGTCATTTTTGTTGCTAACCTGAGTCCAGAATACGGCCCAGCGGGACGAATGACGATGGCTCAAAAATTAGAATGGTGTGAACGTGCCTGTCAAGGAAGAAAAATAGACGTGGTTCTAGCAGAGAAAACCGAGCAAGACGTCTTAAGTCAATGGAATGTAGTGACGGAGTCACTCGCCTCCTCTAACCGAGACTGGCGTCACGATAGAAACAAGCTCAAACTAGCGATTGAAAATCAGCTACAACTTTCTATTTAAGAGCACGTTACCTGGCTAGCGCCCTCTTTTAAGGTGTTTATTGATAATGAAAACCCTTCTGTCATCGAAGGGTTTTAGTTCAGGCATCCAGTAAAAACAGATGTTTACTAAGAAAAAATGGTTAATAGAAAAAATAGCTACTGTCGCCAAGAGCGATAAGCATCTCGAGTTTCGTGCAAAAGATCGAACATAGCCTCTAACTCCTCAGACTCCGCAGTCAACTCACCGGCTTTCGCTTTTTTGTCTATGGACATAGCCAGTTCACAAAGGCGATCTGCCCCAAAGCTCGCAGCACTACTTTTCAACGCGTGGCTGATTTCTTTTGAGTAAGCTAATCGCTCTGCCCCCTGCAGTTGGGATAAGTTCTCGATATAGGTATCCATTTCTCCTAGGAAGATATCGAACAGTACAGGTACGTTGTCACTGCCAATTTCCATCGACAGTTCATCTATTTTTTGCTGATTTAATACATTTACACTCATACTTTTTGCCGCTCTTCCTTGCCGTTCCATGCCTGTAACTTGCGGTAAATCGTCGACGGACTGACATCAAGATATCCCGCCGCTCGAGGAATATTGCCATCACATGCTTCAATCGCTTGCTCGATTGCCATTTTTTCCGTCATCCATAATGGCATAATCTCAGATGCGGTCATCGCTTTCGGCTCAATTAATTTAGCCACAGACGACGGACGGTCAAGCGGTTGATTCAACGGTGGCGGTAACATGTCCAACGTAATCTCTTTACCGTTGTTTAGAACAACGATATTGCGTAGCACGTTTTGTAACTGACGAACGTTACCCGGCCACTCATAGCTGTTGAATCGCTCGATGACATCAGGCGCAAAACGTATGAAGCTTTTTCCTTCTTCGTGTGACATGTAACCTAGCAGTGAGTATGCAATTTCAATAACATCTTCGCCTCGTTCGCGTAAAGGCGGTAAATGCAAAGGAATGACATACAAACGATAGTACAAATCTTCACGGAATCGACCTTCTTGTACCTCTTTCCAGGGATCACGGTTAGTGGCACAAACAAAGCGCACATCCACGCTCTTCATTTTTGAGGAACCCACTTTTTGGAATGTGCCCGTTTGAATAAATCGTAGCAACTTGGTTTGTAAATCCAAGTCCATCTCACAAAGCTCATCTAGAAAAAGTGTGCCGCCATCCGCTAACTCAGCTGCCCCTTGACGATCATTCGCAGCGCCAGTAAAGGCCCCTTTTACGTGACCAAACAGTTCACTCTCAATCAAATCTTTTGGAATTGCAGCACAGTTAATTGCAATAAAAGGTTTGTCACCACGTTTACTTGCTGCGTGAATAGCCTCGGCACATACCTCTTTACCAGTTCCACTTTCACCTGTGATAAAAATACTCGCTTTACTGCTCGCCGCTGAATCTATCGTACGGTAAACCTGCTGCATGGTTTGGCTACTGCCGATAAACCCCTGATAGCTCTGATTGCCTGGATTATCGGCTTCATTTTTTAGCTTGGTCGCTTTACGAATGGCATTGTTAACCGTGACACGTAAACGGTCTGCTTCACACGGTTTAATTAGAAAGTCTTGTGAGCCATGACGCATGGCCTCGACAGCGGTATCGATAGAACCGTGAGCGGTCATAAAAATTATAGGTACGTCGGGATGACTCTTTTTAACGGCATGTAAAACGTCCATCCCCGTCATATCTGGCAGACGGAGATCGAGTAAAATAAGATCTGGAATTCGATGATTTAGGCTCTCAATGGCATCCCTACCTGTGCCGACAATATTGATATCTATGCCAAGCGGTGTCAGGTATGAGCGGTACAGAGCCGCAACAGATGCGGTGTCCTCGACCATTAAAAGGTAACGAGACTTTGGGCCTTCGGGTTTTTGTTGCATAACCTAGCTATTATTTTGTTGTGTTTTAAACAATAATCGCATTACGCTTTGCATTTTGCAAATAACATTAGCTAAATTATGGGCAAAGGAAAAAATTCAAAAATAATATCAATTATTTAAAAAGTGGCACAAACCATGCTGTAACGATAGTGACCCCTCGGGTCACCTAGCCAACTGACGTTGTTAGTGAACGATATGTTCACAAAACAAGCCAATAGACCCGACTGCCTATTGGCTTCTTTTTTTACAAGCGACCTAAAATGCTTGGATAGTTAAATCGGTAAGTTTGTTCAACTATTTGCGATGAACTGCGCTCGTAGTTTTTCAATCTCGTCACGCTTTTGTGCCGCTAACTCAAATTCTAAATCTTGCGCATGCTGATACATCGCTGCCTCCAGTCGACTGATTTCTTTTTCTAGCTGCTGAGGGGACAGTGCCTCGTAAGTTTGCGAAGGCTCCGCCACTTTCGATAATGGTACCTGTTTAGTGTTACGCTGGCGTTTAGACTTAGTGATATCGCCAAGTTCCATGATGTCTTTGATATTTCGTTTGAGCGCTTGTGGCGAAATACCCATTTCTTCGTTGTACGCTTCCTGCTTCTCGCGACGACGGTTAGTTTCATCCATCGCCTTTTTCATTGAGTTGGTGATTCGGTCAGCGTATAAAATCGCCTTACCTTCGATGTTTCGTGCAGCACGACCAATGGTCTGAATGAGTGAGCGTTCAGACCGCAAGAAGCCCTCTTTATCCGCATCCAAAATTGCAACTAACGAGACCTCTGGCATATCCAGGCCCTCTCTCAATAAGTTTATTCCCACCAGCACGTCAAATTCCCCAAGACGAAGGTCACGGATAATTTCCACACGCTCAACAGTATCAATGTCTGAGTGTAAATAACGTACCTTAACATCATGTTCGTGAAGGTATTCGGTGAGATCTTCAGCCATTCGTTTGGTCAGTGTTGTAACCAGAACTCGTTCATCTTTAGCAGCGCGAATACGGATCTCAGACAATAGGTCGTCGACTTGGGTCGCTACTGGGCGAACTTCCAACTCAGGGTCAAGCAAGCCGGTTGGACGAACGACTTGATCCGCCACATCACCCGCCGATTTTTCTAGTTCGTAATTTCCAGGCGTAGCAGAGACGAAAATCGTCTGTGGCGCTAGTGCTTCAAACTCCTCAAACTTCAGTGGACGATTATCCAAAGCTGAAGGTAACCGGAAACCAAACTCCACCAGCGTTTCTTTACGCGAACGGTCACCTTTATACATGGCACCTATCTGCGGTACTGTCACGTGAGATTCATCGATGATCAACAAGCCATCATCAGGTAAATAGTCAAACAGGGTTGGTGGCGGCTCACCTTCCGAGCGTCCACTGAGATAACGAGAATAGTTTTCGATACCGGAGCAAAAGCCCAACTCATTCATCATTTCGATATCGAATTGAGTGCGCTGGCTAATTCGCTGCTCTTCCAATAGCTTGTTGTTATCTAGAAGCTGCTTTTTGCGCACTTCTAGTTCGACTTTAATATTTTCAATCGCTTCAAGAATGCGATCTCTTGGCGTCACATAGTGCGTCTTGGGATAGATGGTATAGCGCGGCAAGTCTCGTTGTTTCACCACGCCTGTCAATGGATCGAACACACTGATGCAATCCACCTCATCGTCAAACATCTCAACGCGCACAGCGTCTTGGTCTGATTCAGCAGGGAATATATCAATCACCTCGCCACGGACACGGAACTGCCCTCGCTCAAAAGCAACATCATTGCGCGAGTATTGGAGCTCCGCTAGGCGACGAAGCATATCACGCTGATCAATCACATCTCCACGTCGCAAATGAAGCATCATTTGTAAGTAGGATTCCGGATCACCCAAACCATAGATAGCTGAAACCGAAGCAACGATAATAGCGTCTTTCCGTTCCAATAAAGCTTTAGTGGCAGACAGTCGCATTTGCTCAATGTGGGCGTTAACCGAAGAGTCCTTTTCAATGAAAGTATCTGTTGTGGGAACATATGCTTCAGGTTGGTAGTAATCATAGTAAGAAACAAAATACTCAACCGCATTATTAGGAAAGAATGACTTCATCTCACCATATAACTGAGCAGCAAGCGTTTTGTTTGGCGCAAGTAATATTGCAGGTCGTTGGGCTTGAGCAATCACATTCGCTAGTGTGAAGGTTTTACCTGAGCCTGTGACCCCCAACAATGTTTGATGTGCTAGCCCAGCATCGAGCCCCTCAAGCAACTGATTGATCGCTCCTGGTTGATCGCCCGACGGCTGATAATCGGAGACCAATTCATAGACTTTACTCATACCCTTCCTCAATTTTACTGCGCTTTGGCTGTATATATATACACCTTAGCTAATGAAATCTACGTCTATCGAGAATTTAACCATCATTGTTAATAAATTTTCTTGTTTGTCTAGAATGCTATAGCCATACAAAAGTGACTCTGATATAGTACTTCGCCCTAGTTGAAGAGCTACACACATTCTTCACATTATAGTTTCCACAACTTTTCCCCAAAAATTAGCTTAAAACTTTCTTATCCCCAAAAGATTGATTTTTATCCACTTTGAATACCTTTTGATTAACATCGATAAATCTCTGTTTTATTTGCTTATTTTACGCATAACTCCGACTAAAAATTCATTAAATAAAAACTTAGTTGCATATCAACTTTCTTTACCCAGATCTCATCAACATACTTATCCACAAATTTAGTGGATAACTAACCTCGAGCCTTTACTGGCAAGCCATACAGAAAAGTAAAGCCCTTAACTCAATATTTTTTGCTAAAAATGTATTTTTTTACTGTTGACAGTAGTTTGAGTGCTCGGTAAGATTCGTCCCGCTTTCAAGCAAAGCAATTCCTCCTTAGCTCAGTTGGTAGAGCGACGGACTGTTAATCCGCAGGTCGCTGGTTCGAGCCCAGCAGGAGGAGCCAGATTATAGAAAAGCCGTGTCGCAAGACACGGCTTTTTTTGTATCTTAATCGCCAGGAAATCTAAGCCAATCTAGGCGCCATAAAATCACACCGAAATAAGTTCAAATTACAGAACTCATAACATTGTCATAGATAGTGTTCTCACAGTACCACACATTTAATTCTGTCTCTTTTCTAGCAAAAAACAATCATAACCAATTGAATCTATTGTTAATGCAACTTAATCATTGAAAAAATGAAAAGCATTCATTTTACTCATGCCAAATAAATCCATACGATTAAAAGGGTTAAGAATGGTTCCGTCCTACTCGTCGCCTCCATTCTAATTATCAATAACTTAGGGATTTACTTATGACTATTCCGACAACTGACATGCTAGATGCATGGGCTGGATTTACTGCTGGTGAATGGCAAAACTCTGTCAACACTCGTGACTTCATCCAAAAAAACTATACACCCTATGAGGGAGATGAGTCTTTCTTAGCCGAGGTTAGCAAATCCACTTCAGCATTATGGAACCAAGTGCTTGAAGGCATAAAACAAGAAAGCCGCACACACGCCCCTATTGATTTTGACACAGACTTGCCCTCAACAATCACTTCCCACGATGCAGGCTACATCAACAAAGATCTGGAAAAGATCGTTGGCTTACAAACTGATCAACCGCTAAAACGTGCAATCATCGCCAATGGCGGGATTCGCATGGTAAAAAACTCGTGCGAAGTTTATGGCCGCGAGCTAGATCCAACGGTTGAAAAAATCTTCACTGAATACCGTAAAACTCACAACAAAGCGTGTTTCGACCTTTACACCAAAGAAATTCTAGCCTGTCGTAAATCCGGCATCATCACGGGCCTTCCTGATGCTTATGGCCGTGGTCGTATCATTGGTGACTATCGCCGTCTCGCCCTATACGGTATCGACTTCTTAAAAGCAGACAAAAAAGAACAATACAATTCAACACAAACGTTCTTAGAACAAGGCAACGATCTTGAGAAAACACTTCGTCTTCGCGAAGAAATAGCCGATCAAGTTCAAGCGCTTGAAGACATTCGTCAAATGGGTCTGAAATACGGCATTGATATGTCGCTACCTGCAAAAACTGCACAAGAAGCGATCCAATTTACCTACTTTGGCTACCTAGCGGCGGTTAAATCGCAAAACGGCGCAGCAATGTCACTGGGCCGTACTTCGACTTTCCTAGACGTCTATCTAGAACGCGATATAGCAAACGGTTTGATTGATGAATCACAAGCGCAAGAAATGATTGACCACTTCATCATGAAGCTACGCATGGTTCGCTTCCTACGCACACCAGAATACGATTCATTGTTCTCTGGCGACCCAATCTGGGCAACCGAAGCCATGGCTGGTATGGGCGTTGATGGCCGTACGCTAGTATCTAAAACGACATTCCGGTACTTACATACACTACATACTATGGGCCCTGCTCCTGAGCCAAACATGACGATTCTTTGGTCAGAGCAATTGCCTGAAGCATTCAAACAATATGCTGCAAAAGTGTCGATTGATACCTCTTCGGTTCAATACGAAAACGACGATCTAATGCGTCCTGATTTCGACAATGACGACTACGCGATTGCCTGTTGTGTGAGCCCGCAGGTTGTTGGTCAGCACATGCAATTCTTTGGTGCACGTGCCAACCTTGCAAAAGCGCTGCTTTACACCATCAATGGTGGTATCGATGAAAAATCGAAAGCGCAAGTGGGTCCGGTAGTGGACAAAGTTCAAGATGAAATTCTCGACTTTGACGCTTTGATGCCTCGTTTCGACAACATGTTGGAATGGTTAGCAACGCAATACGTCACAGCGTTGAACATCATCCATTACTCACATGACCGTTACAGCTACGAAGCATCACTGATGGCATTGATGGATCGCGACGTGCACCGCACCATGGCGTGTGGTATTGCAGGTCTGTCTGTTGTCGCTGACTCTTTGGCGGCAATTAAATACGCGACCGTGAAACCTGTTCGTGATGAAGATGGCATCGCCGTTGATTTTGAAATCGAAGGTGATTATCCAAAATTTGGTAACAACGATGCCCGTGTTGATGACATCGCTTGTGATCTAGTTGAGCGCTTCATGAAGAAAATTCAGAAGATGCACACCTACCGCGAAGCAGTGCCAACTCAATCGATTTTAACAATCACATCTAACGTGGTTTACGGTAAAAAAACGGGTAATACACCTGATGGCCGTCGCGCAGGTATGCCTTTTGGACCGGGTGCAAACCCAATGCACGGTCGTGATGAAAAAGGGGCGGTTGCGTCTCTGGCATCGGTTTCTAAATTACCGTTTGCTTACGCTAAAGATGGTATTTCTTACACTTTCTCAATTGTGCCGAGCGCATTGGGTAAAGATGACTTGAGTCAGAAGAAGAACCTAGCTGCGCTAATGGATGGTTACTTCCATCACGAAGCAAGCAACGAGGGCATTGCGATTGAAGGTGGTCAACACCTTAACGTCAACGTTCTGGACCGAGAGATGTTATTGGATGCGGTTGAACATCCAGAGAAATACCCTCAGTTGACGATTCGAGTGTCTGGTTATGCGGTACGTTTTAACTCTCTAACGACAGAGCAACAGCAAGACGTCATCACTCGTACCTTCACAAGTAAGATATAAACACAGTCCATCAAGCACTCAGAAAGTTTAAATAATTAGCTTGTAAATATGCGTTGCCCGCCTCTCTTTTCTACCTGGGAGAGGCGGGCTTTTTTTAAAATCACACATTAGATGAAAATTAATAGGTAGTATCCTCTCGCTAACAATACATTCAGCAAACGATTCAATTTCTTATTGATTCATCAAAATAGATCAAATAGACGACTATTTTTCCATCGTGTATGTAAAACCACATCGTTCACTGGTTGTTATTGGTGTCACAAAACACGATAATATCAAGATCGGATTTTAAGAACGTAATAACTATGACCGAATATGTTTTGTTGTTGGTCGGCACTGTGCTGGTGAACAACTTTGTACTGGTGAAGTTTTTGGGCCTATGTCCTTTCATGGGCGTGTCCAAAAAACTGGAAACAGCAATAGGTATGGGCTTAGCGACAACTTTTGTGCTAACGCTCGCGTCAGTGTGTGCGTATTTAGTGGAAAGCTACATCCTTCGTCCACTGGGTATTGAGTACCTTCGAACCATGAGTTTTATTTTGGTGATAGCCGTTGTGGTGCAGTTCACCGAAATGGTTGTGCACAAAACCAGCCCGACGCTTTATCGCTTGCTTGGCATTTTCTTACCGCTGATCACAACAAACTGCGCAGTATTGGGCGTGGCACTTCTTAACATTAATGAAAACCATAACTTTATTGAATCGATCATCTACGGCTTCGGCGCCGCTGTTGGTTTCTCATTGGTGTTGATACTTTTTGCATCCATGCGAGAGCGCATAGCCGCCGCCGACGTTCCTGTACCTTTTAAAGGTGCATCAATAGCAATGATTACAGCAGGTTTAATGTCACTCGCCTTTATGGGCTTTACAGGTTTGGTGAAGTAAGCGATGAGTACGATTTTAATTGCGATTATCGCGTTAGCGGTTCTGGCTGCGATTTTCGGCGCGATACTTGGTTTTGCTTCTATTCGCTTTAAAGTTGAAGCGGACCCTATTGTGGATCAAATCGACGCCATTTTACCGCAAACTCAATGCGGTCAATGTGGCTACCCTGGTTGCCGCCCTTATGCTGAAGCAATTGCAAATGGCGACCACATCAACAAATGTCCACCTGGTGGTCAGGCAACAATCGAAAAGCTCGCCGACTTAATGGGTGTTGAGCCAGAAGAATCTGCGCACGATCTCGACAGCAAAATTCCAACCGTTGCGTTTATTCATGAAGACATGTGTATTGGCTGCACTAAGTGTATTCAGGCGTGTCCGGTGGATGCAATTGTAGGCGGAACAAAGGCGGTCCATACCGTAATCAAAGACGAATGTACGGGCTGTGACTTGTGTGTTGCCCCATGTCCGACTGATTGTATTGAAATGATTCCTGTGGCAACGACCACAGAAAGCTGGAAGTGGCAACTTCACTCCATTCCGGTACTTAACATTACGGATGCTGCCGACAATGCAGCGAACGTGAAAGATTCAATTAAGTAAGGTTTCACATGTTGTCTTTGATTGAACAAATTCGTACAGGCGCGCTTTGGGATTTCCCAGGTGGTGTGCATCCGGCAGAAAATAAAAAGCAGTCCAACAAAACTGAACTCGCTCATGCGGCTATCCCGTCAGAAATTGTATTGCCGCTAAAACAGCACATTGGTAAAGCGGGTAACCTACTGGTTGCCGAAGGTGACTACGTATTAAAAGGTCAGCCATTAACGCAATCGGAGACCGGCTTTACGGTTCCAGTGCATGCTCCAACATCAGGTACGCTCACCGCGATTGAGCCACGAACTGTCGCGCACCCTTCTGGGTTAAGTGAGTTGTGCGCAGTCATCACGCCTGATGGGAAAGATGCATGGTGTGAAAGAAACCCCGTCGCAGATTACCAACAAGAAACCCCTGACGCACTGATTGATATTATTCGTCTCGCTGGTATTTCTGGTATGGGTGGCGCAGGCTTCCCTACTGCAAAAAAAATCCAATCAGGTTTTGCTCGTACCGAGATTCTTATCGTTAATGCAGCAGAGTGCGAGCCATACATCACGTCTGATGACAAGCTCATGCAAGAACATGCCGAAGAGCTTATTCAAGGTATCGAAATTGTCGAACATATCCTGACACCAAAGCTCACGATTATTGGCATTGAAGACAACAAGCCAGAAGCAATCAAAGCGCTAGAAGCTGCGGCTATAAACAAAGATATCGTTATTCGCGTTATCCCGACTAAATACCCTTCTGGCGGTGAAAAACAGCTGATCAAAATTTTAACCAATAAAGAAGTACCAAGTGGCGCGATTCCAGCCGATATTGGTATTTTGGTTCAGAATGTTGGTTCTCTTTACGCTATAAAACGCGCAGTCATCGACGGTGAACCGATGATAAAGCGCATCGTGACTCTCACTGGTAAAACCTTCAAACAACCACGCAACGTTTGGGCATTGTTAGGGACACCAGTACAAGCACTGTTGGATGAGTTTGGCTATAAAGCAGATAAGAAGTTACAGCGTTTAATTATGGGTGGGCCAATGATGGGCTTTACCCTTCCTCACTCCCAAGTGCCGATTACCAAGACAGCAAACTGTATCCTTGCTCCGACTCGTCGTGAGATCTCTCCGCACCAGTATGAGATGGAATGTATTCGCTGTAGCCAATGTGCAGAAGCGTGCCCTGCTTCGCTGCTGCCTCAACAACTGCAATGGCATGCAAAAGCTGAAGAGTATGACAAACTCGAAGAATTAAACTTAAAGGATTGTATCGAGTGCGGCGCTTGTGCGTTTGTATGTCCAAGTGAAATTCCGCTCGTACAGTACTACCGCCAAGCGAAAGCAGAAATTAGAACTAGAACACAAGAAGCGGAAGCTGCAGAGCGAGCAAAACTGCGTTTTGAAGAGAAAAAAGCGCGTATGGAACGCGAAAAAGCAGAACGTGAAAATCGCTTCAAGAAAGCTGCCGATCAGCGCCGTAAAGAGATGAAGTCTTCTGGCGGCGATGATGCGATAGCAGCAGCAATCGCACGAGTGAAAGCTCAAAAGACAGAAACCACAGAAAAAACAGAGCCAGCAGTAAAACCAGCCGTAGCGGCAG
Organism: Vibrio sp. 397; assembly: GCF_033339395.1. Classification (NCBI taxonomy): domain Bacteria; kingdom Pseudomonadati; phylum Pseudomonadota; class Gammaproteobacteria; order Vibrionales; family Vibrionaceae; genus Vibrio; species Vibrio sp. 397. Next base: position 198,300 of record NZ_JAWOUN010000007.1, read on the forward strand.
CCATTGCCAAAGCGAAGGCGAAACAAGCGGCAGCAGCTAAAGCAGGCTCTAGTGAACCTGATAACTCAGAAATGGCAAAACTGCGCGAAGAACGCAAACGTCTTGCTCGCGAACGGAAAGCGCAAAAAGAACAAGGCGAAACGCCAGACAATAACGCTGATGATAAAAAGTCGGCAGTTGCGGCCGCCATCGCCCGAGCTAAAGCGAAAAAAGCACAACAAGAAGATTCAACTGAATCTGTAGAATCGGAAACGTCTACACAGCAAGACAGCGATCCGAAGAAAGCCGCGGTTGCGGCTGCCATTGCACGTGCCAAAGCACGTAAAGCGAAGCAAGCAGACTCAACTGAAGCGGAAGAAGCTGACGCACCTGCTGAGCAAACCGACGATCCGAAAAAAGCCGCAGTTGCCGCTGCAATTGCTCGAGCCAAAGCGCGCAAAGCGAAGCAAACAGACTCAACCGAAGCGGAAGAAGCTGACGCACCTGCCGAGCAAACCGACGATCCGAAAAAAGCCGCCGTGGCTGCT